>JAEYUH010000098.1 GCA_023432725.1 Actinomycetes bacterium
AGTATGAACACCATCAGGAATATCAGGAAGGTTGATCCCAGGATCACCGGGATCATCTGCAGTAGTCGCCTGATGATGAACTTGCCCATATTGCTCGTTTACTCCGTGTAGGACCCCATGGGTCGGCCCGCCGGGAGTTGATCCCGGCGGGCCTACCTTATGTGGTGATCAGCCGTTCAGAACCACCGACGACAGGTCGAAGGTGGAGAACGGGGTCATCTTCACCTCGGCGATCTTGTTGGACCAGCCGAACTGGCTCTGCTGGTACCACAGCGGGATCGTCGGGTTGTCCTTGCCGAGGATGGCCTCTGCCTGCTGGTAGAGCGCGTTCGCCTCGTCGTTGCTCGGGGCGGCGGCGGCCTCAGCCAGCAGCTTGTCGAACTCCGGGTTGGAGTAGTCGGAGTCGTTCGACGAAGCACCGGTGGCGTAGATCGGGGTGAGGAAGTTCTCGATCGACGGGTAGTCCATCTGCCAGCCGCCGCGGTACAGGCCCTTCAGCTCACGAGCACGGATGCTGGTGCGCAGGGTGGCGAAGTCCGGAGTGGCAACAACCGCGCAGTCCATGCCGAGGTTGTTCTTGAGCTGGTTGCAGAAGGCCTCGGCCCACACCTGGTGGCCACCGTCGCCGTTCACGCCGATCGGCATGGTGCCCTTGTAGCCGCCGGCGGCGTCGTAGAGCTTCTTCGCCTCGGTGGGGTTGAAGGTGCAGTCCGGGCACTGACCGGCCTTGTAGCCGTCCACGACCGGGGAGACCCAGCCGGTGGCCGGGGTACGGGCGCCCTCGAAGACCTGCTTGGTGATCAGCTCACGGTCGAAGCCCATGCTGATCGCACGACGCATGTCGGGGTTCTTGAAGTTCTCGTCCTTGGGCGAGAACGACAGCACCTGGATGACGCCGGTGTCGCGGGTCCCGAAGCGGCCGTCGAGGTCGGTCTTCCACTGGTCGGCGACCAGCATGTCGGACGGGATCACGTCGGTCAGGTCGAGGTTGTTGGCGACGGTGTCGTTGTAGGCCGCGTTGAGGTCGTTGTAGACCCGGAAGGTGACCTTGTCGACCGCGCCCGGGTACGCACCGGAGTAGTCGGCGAACTTCTCCAGCTCCATGGCGGTGTCGGTCTTGGAGACCAGCTTGTACGGGCCGGCGCCGATGACGGCGTCAGCGAAGGTCTTCTTGCCCTCCGAGGTGTCGGCGAAGAAGGCGTCCGGCTGCGGGATGAAGGCGGTGTAGCCCAGGCGGACCGGCAGGTTCGACGTCGGCGCGGAGGTCTTGATGGTGAAGGTGCTGTCGTCGACCACGGCCAGGCCGGACATGGCGTCCTTGGCCGGCGGCTTGGCCTCGCAGTTGACCTCTTCCTCACCCTCGGCGTTCGGGGCGGTACCGCACTGCAGGTCGCCGTAGCCCTCGATCGGCTCGAAGAAGTAGGAGTTCAGCTGGGCGTTGGGCCCGTAGGCGGCCCAGTTCCAGGCGTCCACGAAGTTCTTGGCCTTGACGTCGGTGCCGTCGTGGAACTTGTAGCCGGCCTTCAGCTTCACGGTGAAGGTGATGGAGTCGGTGGTCTCGATCGACTCAGCGATGTCCAGCTCGGGGGCCGCGGTGTCGGAGTTGTAGTGGACGAGCTTGGCGGTCACAGCGTCGAGGACGTTGCCGCCGCAGACCTCTGTGGTGTTGGTGCCGATCAGCGGGTTCTGCGGGGTGCAGCCGCGGATCGAGATGGACGTGGCCTCGGCAGGGGCGCCTGTCGCTGCCGGGCTACTCGCCCCACCGGCGGTCGGTGCGGGCGTGCCGGTACAGGCACTGGCGAGCAGTCCAACGGCCACCAACGCGGCAACCGAAACGAGGCGAGTGTGTCCTCGCATTGAACCTCCTAGGAGAAGTCCCTCCTCGTGAGAGGGAACTGCGTCGTGTCGACGTACTCACCAGTCGGCCAACGAGATGGCCCTTCACCTGGTGAGATTTGAACGCTATCAGGAATCGGCGGAACTGAGCCCCATTCCTGCCGGGATGAAATCCTTCGCCCCAGGGCGGCCAACCCACCCGCTATGGCGGGTTGGCTAGGGGAAACATTCCAGGCAAGCGAAACGGCCCGCCCCGGCGGGCCGGCCCGTTGTAAAAAGTTAACCAAGGTCAGGACGCCTTGACGTACCCGACATCGGTCCAGCGGGGCTCGCCCATCCCGAACGAACCGTAGTTCGCCAGGGTGTCACGGACCGCGATCAGGTCCGGGCGCTGGTAGAGCGGCAGGGTGTGCACCGACTCCCAGATGGCCTTGGCGGCCTCCTGGCCCATGGCCAGTCGGGCGTCGTGATCCATCTCGACAGCGATCTTCGGGGTCAGTTCGTTGACCTTGGCGACATCGAGCTGGGCGAAGTTGGAGTCGTTCGGGGTGAACTTCCCGTCCTTGGTGGTGCCACCGTAGATCTGGTCGATGCCACGCAGCGGGTACGGGGTACCGATCCACGAGAACGCGATGATGTCGAACTTGTACTCGTACAGCACGTTCGGCCAGTCGGTGGTGGTGTCGACGGTGTTGAGGACCAGGTTGACCCCGATCTCCTTCAGCATGTTCTGCGCCTGCAGGCCCTCGTTCTCCGAGGCGGCGACGCCGCCCAGGACCGCGAAGGTCACATCGAGCTGCTTGCCGTCCTTCTCACGGAAGCCGGTCGACTCGTTGAGCGCCCAGCCGGCAGCGTCGAGCTGGGCCTTGGCACCCTCGGGGTCGTAGTCGATGCCGGTCTCGGCGCCGAGGTCGACGTAGCCAGTCTGGTTCTCAACAAAGATGTTGTTGTTCAGCGGGCGGAAGTCGAGCGGCAGGCCGGCGAGGTCGGACGCGGCGATCTGCGCCCGGTCGAGGCCCTTGACGATGGCCTGGCGGACGTTGACGTCAGACAGGTTCGGCGCCTTGGAGTTGAAGGTGAAGTGGCGGAAGTTCGGGCCGAGAGCCGAGCGAACCTCGGAATTCGGCGCGGAGGAAGCCAGCTGGTAGCCGTTCGGATCCGGGCCGATGTCGAGGAAGTCGATCTCCTGGTTGGCGAACGCGGCAGCCGAGGCCTCGCTCGGGACGAGCTTCCAGGTCACCTTGTCCAGCTTGGGCTTGTCGCCCCACCAGTTCGGGTTCGGCTCCTGGGTGACGGTACCGGAGGTCTTGTCCCAGTTGGTCACGTAGAACGGACCGCTGAACCAGTCGTTGTTGTAGTCAGCCCAGCCCTCGTTGAAGGTCTTGGCATCCTTGACGCCCTCGGCGCGCAGCGGGCCGTCGCCGAACAGCGCGGTCCAGTCGGGGTAGGTCGCCTTGAACTTGACGAGCACCTCGAACTTGTCGGCGCCGGCGGCGATCGAGTCGATCTCGACCCAGCCCTCGGTGGAGGCGGCGGTGTAGTCCTCGTCGGACCCGTTCATCGCCTTCCAGGTGGCGATCCAGTCGTCGGCGTCGATCGGCTCGCCATCGTTCCACTTGGCGTTCGGGTTCAGCTTCAGGGTGACGCTGAGCTTGCCGTCGGCGACGTTCTCGGTGAACGACTCGAGATAGTCGGTGTTGGTCTCCGGGTCGCCCGAGGGAAGGTAGTTGAAGTACCGCGGACGGATCGGAGCCACCAGGTCGTTCAGGGACGCTTCGTTGCCGGCGACCGAGAAGGTGTTCCAGGTGGAGATCTCGAAGCTGATCGAGCCCTTGAACTCGCCGCCGTCAGCGACCTGGTCGCGCGGGGTCTCGTTGATGTCCCAGCCCTCGGACTGAGCCGGAGCCGAGGTGGCCGGAGCGCTCGCGCCGGGGCTGGCGCTGTCGGTCGCGGTCTGGGTGGGAGCCGGCCCGCCGCACGCGGCGAGCGTCATGGCGAGTCCACCTGCCAGCAGGGGCAGCAAGAACTTCTTCGCTGTCACATTTCCTCCATGAATCGGGTTCCCAACCGAGTACCGATCGGGACGACACCAGAACGATCAACGCCCGCGCATAGCGGGCGCCCCGGCTCGGCGCCATAGTTGAGGCTACATGCTGAGACGGCAGATCACCGAACGGTGAGATCACCGTGTGGTAACGATTTACGCTGCCTCACACGACCTCGACGACTTCGGGGTAGTGGCAGGCGGCACGGTGGTCCGGGCCGGTGACCGCGAGCGGCGGCGGGACCTGGATGCAGGCCTGGCGGTCGGCGTCGGAGAGCACCGCGAACTTCTGGCACCGGGTGCGGAACTTACAGCCCGACGGCGGATCCGCGGGGTTCGGCAGGTCGCCGGACAGCACGATCCGGTTTCGGGACCGCTCGGTCACCGGGTCGGGGATCGGGATCGCGGACATCAGCGCCTGGGTGTACGGGTGCATCGGCGAGGCGTAGACCTGTTCGACGCCGCCGACCTCCACGATGCCGCCCAGGTACATCACCGCGACCCGGTCGGCGATGTGCCGGATCACCGCAAGGTCGTGCGCCACGAAGAGGTAGGACAGCCCCAGGCGTGCCTGCAGGTCGTCGAGCAGGTTGATGACCCCGGCCTGGATCGAGACGTCGAGGGCGGAGACCGGCTCGTCCAGCACCAGCACCTTGGGCTCCAGCGAGAGCGCCCTGGCGATCCCGACCCGCTGCCGCTGGCCACCGGAGAAGTGCTGGGGGTAGCGGTCGGCGTGCGC
>JAEYUH010000199.1 GCA_023432725.1 Actinomycetes bacterium
TCATCGAGGCCTGGCTGGACGGCGAGGAGGCCCCGCCCGGGCTGGCCGTCGACACCGACCTGCGCTGGCAGATCGTCACCCAACTCGCCCGACGCGGCGCTATCGGTGAGGCGGAGATCGCCGCCGAGGCCGCGCGGGACGCCACCGCCGCCGGGGCCGAGCGGGCCGCCGGCGCGCGCTCCGCGCTGCCCACGGCCGAGGCGAAGCAGTGGGCCTGGGAACAGGCCACCGCCAACCCCCGGGTGCCGAACGAGACCCACTACCAGGTGTGCAGCCAGTTCTGGCAGTTCGGCCAGGACGAGGTGCTCGCGCCGTATGTGCAGTCCTACCTCGACGTCGCCGCCGCGATCTCGGCGGGCCGCGACGGCTGGGACGAGCGCAGCTCGGCGATCCGGCAGCACGTCCTCGGGCTGTTGTTCCCGCGGCCGCTGGCCGACCGGGCGACCCTCGACCGGTTGCAGGACTGGATCAGGGCCACGACTCCCACCGACCCGGTGCTGCGCCAGATCAGCGAGCGGCAGGACGACGCGGAGCGGGCGCTGCGCTGCCAGCTGGCGAGCCCGCCCGCGGGGTAGGCGTCGGTCGGGTCAGGAGTCGTCGCGCTGGCGCCAGCCGGGGGCGAGGATCAGGACGGCGAACACCGCCGCGATCCCGAACGGCACCAGCACGGTGAGGAACAGCATCTCGAGCACGCTGGGGTCGTAGACGTCCGGCCAGCCGGGCAGGGTCCGCGAATCGAACATGCGGCACAGGCTAGCCGAGGCATGGGCTGCCACCGGCCAGCGGGGACGGGGAGAAACTACTCAGCCCGCCCGGCCGCCCGGCTCCGCTGGGCGGGCACCGTCGCCGCACCCCCACCGCTTCGCTACTGTGGCCTTTCGAGGCAGGGGCCGCCCCGCGACCCCCTCCGAGAGCCAGAGGAGTCCACCGCGTGAGCGTGCCGGCTGACCGCCCCGAACCCGCCCGGGTGATCATCGATTCCGACGAACTCGCCAGGTCGCTGACCCGGATGGCTCACCAGATCCTCGAGGCCAACCGGGGTTCGGAGAACCTGCTGTTGCTGGGCATCCCGACCCGCGGCGTGCCGCTGGCGGACCGGCTGGCGGACCGGATCGCGCAGATCGAGGGCAGCCCCGTCCCCGTCGGCGCGCTGGACATCACCATGTACCGCGACGACCTGCGGGCCCACCCCACCCGGCCGGTGGGCCACACCCGGCTGCCGTCCGACATCGACGATGCCGTGGTGGTCCTGGTCGACGACGTCCTGTTCTCCGGACGCACCGTCGCCGCCGCCTTCGACGCGCTCCGCGACCTCGGACGGCCGCGTGCGGTACGGCTGGCCGTCCTCGTCGACCGCGGCCACCGGGAGCTCCCGATCGCCGCCGACGCGGTCGGGCGCACCCTCCAGACCGCGAGGGACGAGCGGGTCAGCGTCCGGCTGGTCGAGACCGACGGGCTGGACGAGGTCACCATCGGACGGGAGCCGCGATGAGACACCTGCTGAGCGCCGGCGACCTCAGCCGTGCCGAGGTGCAGAGCATCCTGGACGTCGCCGAGCAGATGCACCAGGTGCAGTCCCGTCCGGTGAAGAAGCTGCCGGCGCTGCGCGGGCGCACCATCGTCAACGTCTTCTTCGAGGACTCCACCCGCACCCGCAGCTCCTTCGAGATCGCCGGGAAGTGGCTGTCGGCGGACACCATCAACATCTCGGCGAAGGGGTCGTCCACCTCGAAGGGCGAGTCGCTGCGCGACACCATGCTCACCCTCGACGCGATGGGCGTGGACGCCTTCGTGATCCGCCACTCGTCCTCCGGCGCGGTGGCCCAGGCCGCCGGCTGGGTCAGGGCGCACGTGGTCAACGCCGGGGACGGGCAGCACGAGCACCCCACCCAGGCCCTGCTGGACGCCTATGCGATGCGGCGGCACTTCCGAAGCCTCGGCGCCGAAGGCTGGCAGGGCAAGCGGATCGCCATCGTGGGCGACCTGCTGCACTCCCGCGTGGTGCGCAGCAACGTGCTGCTGCAGCGCACGCTCGGCTCGCAGGTGGTGCTGGTAGCACCGCCGACGCTGCTGCCGGCCGGTGTGGAGAGCTGGGGCTGCGAGGTCACCTCAGACTTCGACGCGGTGGTCGCCGAGTGCGACATCGTCATGATGCTGCGGGTGCAGCGCGAGCGGATGGCCGGCGGCTTCTTCCCCACCCCGCGGGAGTACGCCGAGGGCTACGGCCTCACCCTCGAGCGGCTCGGCAGGCTGAGGGACGGCGCCGCGATCTGCCACCCCGGCCCGATGAACCGCGGCGTCGAGATCTCCTCCGAGGCGGCCGACGCGGTCAACTCCCTCGTGCTCGAGCAGGTGTCGGCAGGGGTGGCCGTCCGGATGAGTGTGCTCTACCACCTGCTCGGTGGCTCCGACGAGGGAGGACAGGCGTGAACCAGCTGCTGGTCACCGGTGCAGCGACCGCCGAGGGGGTGCGCGGCGACCTGTTCATCACCCATGGCGTGTTCGCCGACCCGCGGGAGGCCGGGCCAGGGGTGGAGCGGATCGACGCCGACGGCCTGATCGCGCTGCCGGGGCTGGTCGACCTGCACACCCACCTGCGCGAGCCCGGCCGCGAGGACGCCGAGACCGTCGCCACCGGCACCCTGGCCGCCGCCCGCGGCGGGTTCACCTGCGTCCACGCGATGGCCAACACCGACCCGGTGACCGACACCGCCGAGGCCGCCGAACACGTCGCAGCACTGGGCGACCGGGAGGGCCACTGCCAGGTGGTGCCGGTGGGGGCGGTCACCAAGAACCTCGCGGGGCAGGAACTCGCCGAACTCGGCTTGATGGCCATGTCACGGGCCAGGGTGCGGGTCTTCTCCGACGACGGCCGGTGCGTCGACGATTCGCTGCTGATGCGGCGTGCCCTGACCTACGTCAAACCCTTCGACGGGGTCATCGCCCAGCACTCCCAGGACCCCCGGCTGGCCGGGCCGGGAGCCTGCTGCCACGAGTCGGAGCTCTCCGGCCGGCTCGGGCTGCCCGGCTGGCCGGCGCAGGCCGAGTCCGTGGTGATCGCCCGCGACGTCCAGCTCGCCGAACTCGCCGGGTCGCGGCTGCACGTCTGCCACGTCTCGACCGCCGAGGGGGTCGACGTGATCCGCTGGGCCAAGCGTCGCGGCATCCGGGTGACCGCCGAGGCCACCCCGCACCACCTGCTGCTCGACACCTCCTGCGTGGAGGGCTTCGACACCACCTTCAAGGTGAACCCGCCGCTGCGCACCGGGGAGCACCTCGAGGCGATCCGCGAGGCGCTGGCCGACGGAACCATCGACACGGTCGGCACCGACCACGCACCCCATGCCCGCCAGGACAAGGACCACCCGTTCGACGTCGCCCTGCCCGGGATGCTGGGGCTCGAGCAGGCGCTCGCCGTGGTCATGGAGGTGATGGTGAACACCGGCCGGATGGACTGGCCGACCCTCGTCGCCCGGATGTCGTCCACCCCCGCCGCCATCGGCCGGGTCGCAGGCCAGGGCCGTCCGGTCGCCGTCGGGGAGCCGGCGAACCTCGTCCTGGTCGACCCGGCGGCGCGGGCCGTGGTGGACCGGGACGCCTCTGCCTCCCGTTCCCGCAACAACCCGTACCACGGCCGCGACCTGCCCGACCCGGTGGTCGCCACGCTGTGGGCGGGCCGGGTCACCTACCGCCGCTGAGAGAGCCGCGGTGCATACCCCCGGCTTCTGTGGGGTATCGCCTTCTTGCCTGCATCGATTCACAGTAGAGTGCCGAATTCCACCAGGGGAGGGCAGCCGGGATGTCGAAGGAGCGAGCCAGCGTCAAGGACGTCGCCGAACTGGCCGGGGTGTCGGTCGGGACGGTGTCCAACGTCCTGAACCGTCCCGAATCGGTGACCGCCCGCACCCGCGAGAAGGTCGAGGCCGCGATGGCCGAGCTCCGCTTCCTGCGCAACGCCTCTGCCCGGCAGCTGCGGGCCGGCGTCTCCACCACCGTCGGCGCCGTGCTGGTCGACCTCGGCAATCCCTTCTACACCGAGATCGCCCGCGGCATCGAGGACCGGCTGGCGATGGACGGCCACACCCTGATGCTGTGCAGTTCGGACGAGGACGCCGACCGCGAGGCCTCCTTCCTGCGCCAGTTCGCCGAGCAGGGGGTGTGCGGGCTGCTGGTCACCCCGATGTCGACCACCGCCGACCGGCTGGCCGAGTTCAGCGAGCTCGGCATCCCTTCGGTGCTGATCGACTCGACCAGCCGCACCCTGCCCGCGGTGAGCGTGAACCACGTCTCCGGGGGACGCCAGGCGATCGCCCACCTGCTGGAGCAGGGCCACCGCAGGATCCTGTTCCTCACCGCCGATGAGCGGCTGCAGCAGGCCAGGCACCGGCTGCGCGGCGCGGTCGAGGCTGTCACCGCTGCCGGGCTGGTGCCCGACGAGGTGCTCCAGGTGACCAGCCTCCAGGTGCTCAACGCCACCGAGGGCGAGGCCGCGATGCTGGCCGCGCTGGAAGGCGAGGGCCCTGTCCCGACGGCCGTGTTCTGCATCAACGACCTCGTCGCGCTGGGGGTGCTCCGCGCGCTGCGGCGGCGCGGGATGTCCGTGCCGGGCGACGTCGCGATCGTCGGCTACGACGACCTGTACTGGGCGGGCGAGCTGGCCACCCCGCTGAGTTCGGTCCGCCAGCCGATGCGGCAGCTGGGCTGGGCCGCGGCCGACCTGCTGCTCTCGCGCGCGGAGGGTGCACCCAACACGCTGTTCGAGCCGGAACTGGTCATCAGGGCGTCCTCCGACGCCCCGCGTGGCTAGGCCGCATCCGGCGGCTCAGGGCCGCGGCACCGCAGGCCACAGTTCGAGGCCGAGCCGGGCGTCCGGCGGCACCGGCACCGGGCGGCCGGCGGCGTCCCCGTGCACCAGGACGGTGACCGACCGCGCCAGCAGGCGGTCGTCCAGCGGGTCCTCCACCTGCGCGGCAAGGGTCATCGAGGTCCGTCCGACCGCGGCGTAGCCGGTGCGGATCCGGTACGGCTCCGCGCGGTGCAG
>JAEYUH010000246.1 GCA_023432725.1 Actinomycetes bacterium
CGGCGGAACTTGCGCTCCAACTCGACGTCGCCGGGGTACCAGGGCTCACGCTCGGGCGGGATCGTGTTGACGTAGTCGGTGGCGACCAGCGACGGGACGCCGATCTGCCGCTCGCGGGAGCGCTCCAGCAGCTTGAGCATCACGTAGCGGGCGCGGTTGCGTCCTACCTCGTCGATCATCGAGTCCAGCGAGTCAAGCCACTCTGCGGTCTCCTCCGAATCGATGTCCGGCAGATTGGTCGGCAGCCCGTTGAGGATCGGTCCCTTCGAGTCGCGATGTGCCACAGCCTTCCCTTTCCTCGTCCGGCGAGCCCGGATCGCGGGCCGCCCAACCATGCAACCTACCAGCGCCCAGCAGGCTTCCCCCCATCCTCCCACCGCCCCGCCTGACTAGCGAATGGTGCGTTCCAGCAGCCGCTCGACCGGCCACGTGGTGATGATCCGGTCGGGGTCGATCCCTGCCGCGGCGGCCCGCGCGGCGCCGCCGTCCACGTAGCGGAGCTGGCGGGGGTAGTGGGCGTCGGAGTTGATGGCGAAGTCGCATCCCATGGCGGCGGCCAGCGCCAGCAGGTCGTCGGGCGGGTCGAGGCGTTCGGGACGGGAGTTGATCTCCACCGCGACGCCGAACTGCCGGCACGCCTCGAACACCACCTCGGCGTCGAACCGGCTCTGGCCCCGGGTGCCGCGCCGGCCGGACACCAGCCGTCCGGTGCAGTGGCCGAGGACGTCGACGGCGGGGTTGGCGATCGCCGCCACCATCCGCAGCGTCATCTCCTCCGGCGGCATCCGCAGGTCGGAGTGGACCGAGGCCACCACGACGTCGAGTCGGGCCAGCAGGTCGGCCCGCTGGTCGAGCCTGCCGTCGGCCAGGATGTCGACCTCGATACCGGTCAGCACGCGCAGCGGGGCGACCTTGTTGAACTCGGCGATCTGGTCGAGTTGTGCCTCCAGCCGGTCGGCGCTGAGCCCGTTGGCCACCCGCAGCCGGGGCGAGTGGTCGGTGATCGCCAGGTACTCCCGCCCGAGCTCGGCCGCCACCCTCGCCATCGTGGCCAGCGGCGCGTGCCCGTCGGAGGCGTCGGTGTGGCAGTGCAGGTCACCGCGCACGGCGGCGCGGAGCGCGCCCGCAGTGTCGGCTCCCATGACTGGACACCCTATGCCGGTTAGGCTGCAGGCCCGGGGAGAGGAGCCGCATGACGACAGCCGCTGACTGGTGGCCGTCAGAGGACGACAGGGCGCGGCTGGCGCGCGGGCTGCGGGCCTCCGCCGCTGTCCTGAACACCGCCGCCATGGCCCGGATCGCCGAGCAGCACCCCTGGTTCGCCCAGTTGGACGCCGAGAACCGCTCCTGGATCACCGTGGTGGCCCGCTCCGGCATCGACGGGTTCATCACCTGGTTCGCCGAGGGCGGCGCCGGCAGTCCGCCGCGCAGCATCTTCGACGCCGCACCCCGCGCGCTGACCCGGCAGATCACGCTGCACCAGACCGTCGACCTGATGCGCACCACCATCGACACCGTCGAGGCCGAGATCGCCCGGCTGCCCGCCGACGACCAGGCCCCGCTCCAGCTCGCGATCGTCTACTACTCCCGCGAGGTGGCCTTCGGGGCCGCCGAGGTGTACGCCCGGGCCGCCGAGCTGCGGGGCCGCTGGGACGCCCGGCTCGAGGCTCTGGTGGTGGACGCCGTGATCCGCGGCGATGCCGACGAGTCGGTGGCGTCCCGGGCGTCCGCGCTGGGCTGGTCGAACCCGCCCCGGGTGGCGGTGGTGATCGGAGCGGCGCCGGACGAACCGGGCGCCGCCATCGAGTCGATCCGCGAGGCCGCCGCCGCTGAGCACAGCGACGTCCTTGCCGCCCAGCAGGGCGACCGGCTGGTGGTGCTGCTCGGCACCGAGCACACCGAGATCGCACCCCTGGTCGGGCTGGTGGCGGGGTTCGAGGCCCACTTCGGTGCTGGCCCGGTGGTGGTGGGGCCGATAGTGGACAGTCTGTCGGATGCCGTGGCGAGCGCCCGGTCCGCACTGTCGGGGGTGCGTTCGGCGCATGCCTGGCCCGCGGCGCCCCGTCCGGTTGCCTCGGCCGACCTCTTGCCCGAGCGCGTGCTGGCCGGCGACGGCCACGCCCGCAGGCTGCTGGCCAGCGAGATCTACCAGCCGCTGGTCGCCGCCGGCGGCGAACTGGTGACGACCCTGGCCGAGTACCTGGCGCAGGGCGGCTCGATCGAGGCGACGGCGCGGGCCCGGTACATCCACCCCAACACCGTCCGCTACCGGCTGCGCCGGATCCAGGAGCTGACCGGCTACTCCCCCGGCGACCCACGCGACGCCTATGTGCTTCAGCTGGCCCTCACGCTCGGCAGGCTGCTCGGTTAAGCCTTCTCTCAGAAACCTAGAAATCCGACAATCCCGACGCGCAATACACCCCGGGACCCCGCAGCGGTGTTGTAGGAAACCTACAAGCCTCACCGACGCTTTTCGTCCGTGGACAGCCGCCGGATCCGGCCCCGGCACGCAAGAGTTGAGACGTGCTCGCAATCGTCGCGCCCGGTCAGGGCGCCCAGACCCCCGGCTTCCTCGAGCCGTGGCTGACCGAATCCAGGACCGCTGACCGGCTCGCCTGGCTGTCCACGGTGGCCGGCCTCGACCTCGCCCACTACGGGACGAAGGCGGACGCCGAGACGATCAGGGACACCGCCGTCGCCCAGCCGCTGCTGGTAGCCGCAGGCCTGATCACCGCCCTTGAGCTGTTCCCCCACCCCGCCGATGCCTTCCGGCAGATCGGTGTGGCCGCCGGCCACTCGGTCGGCGAGATCACCGCCGCCAGCGGGGTCGGGGTGCTGTCGGCCGAGCAGGCCATGGTCTTCGTCCGCGAACGCGGACGGCAGATGGCCTCGGCGAGCGCCGTCCGCCCCACCTCGATGGTGGCCGTCGTCGGCGGCGACCCCGCCGAGGTGCTGGCCGCGATCGAGGCCACCGGGCTGACCGCCGCCAACCACAACGGCTCGGGCCAGCTCGTCGCCGCCGGCACCGTCGAGCAGCTCGCCGAGCTGTCCGCGAACCCGCCGGCCCGCGCCCGCCTGGTGCAGCTCAGCGTCGCGGGCGCCTTCCACACCGTCCACATGGCGCCGGCTGTCGACCACCTGACGAACCTCAGCCGCGCGATCACCACCCACGACCCGCGCACCCGGCTGCTGTCGAACGCCGACGGCACCGTCGTGCAGAGCGGACGGGAGTACCTGGCGCGCCTGGTCAACCAGGTCGCCAACCCGGTCCGCTGGGACCTGTGCCTGCAGACCATGGCCGACCTCGGCGTCACCGGTCTGCTGGAACTGCCGCCGGCCGGGGCGCTCACCGGGATCGCCAAGCGCAACCTGAAGGGCGTCGAGCTGTTCGCGCTGAACACCCCCGACCAGATCCCTGCCGCCCGCGAGTTCGTCGCGGCGCACGCCGACGCGGCGTCCACCTCGGCGATGACCACCGCCCCGACCTGGAAACTCGTCGTCTCGCCCAGCAAGGGCACGTTCGCGCGGACGGCGGGCATCGCCGCCGGCGACACCCTCGCCCCCGCCGCGGTGATCGGACAGGTGAGCACCCTGCGCGCCACCGCCGACGTCGCGGCCCCGCACGGCGGCACCGTGGTCGAGTGGCTGGTCGAGGACGGCGACCCGGTAGCCCCCGGCCAGCCTCTGGTCCGGCTGCACCCCCGCTCCGAGGGCATGGGCGGGAGCGCCGCGTGACCGAGCTGAAGGCGAGCGTGGGAGCCCCGTACGCCCGCATCCTGTCCGTCGGCGCCGCCGTTCCCAGCCGGGTGCTCGACAACCACCACATGGTGCAGTTCATCGACTCCTCCGACGAGTGGATCCAGCAGCGCACCGGCATCAAGGAGCGTCGCTGGGTCGCCGAGGACGAGACCGTGGAGACCCTCGCGCTGGCGGCCGCCCGGCAGGCGATCGAGCGCTCAGGCCTGGCGCTGTCGGACATCGACGGGCTGGTGCTGGCCACCGTCTCGCACTTCCACCAGACCCCTGCGCTGGCCCCGCAGCTGGCCAGCACGCTCGGGCTGGTCGACGCGGTGGCCTACGACATCTCCGCCGCCTGCGCCGGGTTCTGCTACGCGCTGGCCCAGGCCGAGGGCATGATCCGTGCCGGGCAGGCCCGCCACGTCGTGGTGATCGGCGCCGAGACGCTGAGCCGGATGACCGACGTCACCGACCGCGGCACCGCCTTCCTGTTCTCGGACGGGGCGGGCGCCGCGGTGGTCGGGCCCAGCCAGACCAACGGCATCGGCCCCGTGGTGTGGGGCTCGGACGGCTCCCAGGCCGGCGCTATCTGGCAGACCGCCGACTGGCAGGACGCCGTCACCGGGGGCACCTGGCCCTCGCTGGCGATGGACGGCCGCGCGGTCTTCAAGTGGGCCACAGGGTTCATCGCCCAGGCCGCCTCGAGGTGCCTGGCCGAGTCGGGCATCACCGCCGACGACCTGGACGTGTTCATCCCCCACCAGGCCAACAACCGCATCACCGACACGCTGCTGCGCTACCTCAAGCTGCCCGAGCAGGTGGTCGTCGCCCGCACCATCCAGGGCTACGGCAACAACTCCGCGGCCTCCGTCCCGATCGCCATGGACGCACTGCTGGCGTCGGGCCAGGCCCGCAGCGGCCAGACCGCGCTGCTGATCGGGTTCGGCGCCGGACTGGTCTACGCCGGCCAGGTAGTCACCCTGCCCTGATCCACCGGCACCGCCGGAACCAAGCCACCAACAAAGAAGGAGAATCATGGCCACCACGGAAGAGATCCGCGCCCAGCTCGCGGAGCTCGTCAACGACGTCGCCGGCGTCCCGGTCGAAGAGGTTCAGCTCGACAAGTCCTTCGTCGAGGACCTCGACGTCGACTCGCTGGCGATGGTCGAGATCCTCGTCGGCTGCGAGGAGAAGTTCGGCGTCACCATCCCTGATGAGGAGTCGAAGAACCTCAAGACCGTCGGCGACGCCGTCGCCTACATCGAGGCTCACCTGTAGATCCCATGACTCAGATCGTGATCACGGGGATGGGTGCCACCACCCCGTTGGGCGGTGACCTGGCATCGACCTGGCAGGCGATGCTCGCCGGCGTTTCGGGGGTGACCCGGATCACCGAGGAGTGGGCCGACGAACTGCCCGCCCGGATCGCCGCCTTCGTCAAGGTCGACCCGGCCGAGATCATCGACAGGGTGAAGGCCCGTCGGCTCGACCGGGCGACCCAGCTCGCTCTGATCGCTGCCCAGGAGGCCTGGGCGGACGCCGGGTTCACCTGGGAGGGCGAGAACGATGTCGACCCGTTCCGGCTCGGCGTTTCGGTGGGCTCGGGCATCGGCGGTCTGCACTCCCTGCTGAACAACTGGGACGCCCAGCGCGACAAGGGTGCCCGGCGGGTGAGCCCGTTCACGATCCCGATGCTGATGGCCAACGCCCCGGCGGCGAACGTCGGCCTGGCGGTGCACGCCAAGGCGGGGGTGCACACCCCTGTCTCAGCCTGCGCCTCGTCCAACGAGGCGATCGCCCAGGCGCTCGACCAGCTGCGGCTGGGACGGGCGGACGTCTTCGTCGCCGGCGGAGCCGAGGCGACCATCCACCCGCTGCCGATGGCGGCCTTCGCCCAGATGCAGGCGCTGTCGCGCCGCAATGACGAACCGGAGCGGGCCTCCCGTCCGTGGGACAAGGGACGCGACGGCTTCGTGCTCGGCGAGGGCGCGGCGATCCTCGTGCTCGAGACCCTCGAGCACGCCACGGCGCGCGGGGCGCGGATCTACGGGACCATCGCGGGCGCCGGCATCACCGCCGACGGCCACGACATCGTCCAGCCCGACCCGACCGGCGAGGGCCAGTCGGGGGCGATGCTGAAGGCGCTGGCCGATTCCGGCCTGAGCGCCGCCGACATCGTCCACGTCAACGCCCACGGCACCTCGACCCCGCAGGGCGACGTGACCGAGGCCGGCTCGATCCGGACCGCGCTGGGCGCCGACACCGACCATGTCGTGGTGACCAGCACCAAGTCGATGACCGGCCACCTGCTGGGCGGCGCCGGCGCGCTGGAGACCATCGCGTCCGTCCTCGCCGTGAAGGACCGGGTGGTGCCGCCGACCATCAACCTGGAGGACCCCGAGCCAGACCTGGGGATCGACATCGCCACCGGCCCGCGTCCGTTGCCCGCCGGCGACCTGGCGGCGATCAACAACTCCTTCGGCTTCGGCGGCCACAATGTCGCCGTCGCGGTCACCAACGCCAACACCAACCGCTAACGGAGCACCCCCATGACCCAGGCCACGGCACCGGCACGTCCGGCGCGTCCGCCCCGCGACGAGGACCCGCGTAACCCGAACCACCGGCTCGCGGCGCTGCTCGACCCCGGCTCGCTGGCGCTGATCACCCCTGACGACGGCTCCGGCATGCTCGCCGCCACCGGCACGGTCAACGGCTCGCCGGTGGTCGCGTTCTGCTCGGACGCGACAGTGATGGGCGGGGCCATGGGGGTGGACGGCTGCGAGGCCGTCGTCCAGGCCTACCGGCGGGCGATGGTGGACAGGGTGCCGATCATCGGGGT
>JAEYUH010000268.1 GCA_023432725.1 Actinomycetes bacterium
CTGCCCGAGGTGCTGGGCTTCGCCATCGGCTACGCGAGGGACGGCCACCCGGTGCTGCCCGCGGTGGTCCGGACGATCAGCGGTGTCGCGGGCCTGTTCACCGAGCACTGGCCGACGTCGGCGCAGCAGTGGCTCCCGGGCGGCCGCCTGCCAATCCCGGGCGAACTGGTCACCAACCGCGAGTACGCCGGGTTGCTCGACCTGCTGGCCACCACCGCCACCACCGCCGCGGCTTTCGGCGCCGACCGGGCCGCCGCCATCGACGTCGCACGGACCACCTGGCGGGGAGTGACGGGGCCGGCCATCGAGCGGTTCGCCACCGTCGCGCACCGCCACAGCGACGGACGCGACCACGCCGGGGTGATCACCGCAGCGGACATCGCCGCCTTCAGCGCCGGCTACGAGGAGGCGACCACCCTCGACTTCCGCGGCCACATCATCGCGAAGACCGGCGCGTGGGGGCAGGGGCCGGTGCTGCTGCAGGCGCTGGCGATCCTGGACGGGCTGCCCGACGACCGGCTCGACCCGGGCAGCGAGGCCGGCGCCCACACCATCCTCGAGGCGCTGAAGCTCGCGCTCGCCGACCGGGACGCCTGGTACGGCGACTCGCCGCCCGACCCGGGGGTGCTCGGCCACCTGCTGTCGCCCGGCTATGCGGCGCAACGCCGCGCGCTGATCGGGGAGCATGCCTCGCTCGACCTGCGGCCGGGCAGCGTCCCGGACCGGCCGGCTCCCGGGCTGCCCGCCCTGCGCACCGACTACCTCGTGACGGGCGTCCCGCTCGGCTCGCTGCCCGGAGCCCCGGGGGCGGGCCCGGCGGCGGCTGTCGGGGAACCGACCCTCGCCACCGACGCCACCGGCGCCACCCGTGGCGACACCTGCCACCTCGACGTGGTCGACCGGTGGGGCAACATGATCTCGGCCACCCCCTCGGGCGGCTGGCTCCAGTCGTCACCGACAGTCCCCGGCCTCGGGTTCTGCCTGGGCACCCGGCTGCAGATGATGTGGCTCGACGAGGGCTCACCCTCACGGCTCGGGCCGGGCCGACGTCCCCGCACCACCCTCACCCCGACGCTCGTGCTGCGCGACGGCGCACCCGTCCTGGCCTGCGGGACGCCGGGCGGCGATCAGCAGGACCAGTGGCAGCTCAGCTTCCTGCTGCGCGTCCTGGTCGGCGGGTACACCCCGCAAGAGGCGATCGACGCTCCCACCTTCCACACCACCTCGGCGATCGCTTCCTTCTGGCCGCGGACCTGGACCCCCGGTGGCGCCGTGGTCGAGCAACGGCTCGGCGCGGACGTGCTGGCAGGACTGGCCGCCCGCGGCCACATCCTCGAGGCGTCCGGCGACTGGACGCTGGGACGGCTGTCGGCGGTCACCAGGGATCCGGCGACCGGCCGGCTGGGCGCTGCGGCCAACTCCCGCGGCGTCCAGGGGTACGCCGCGGGCAGGTAGCCGCCGGTTCGCATGCCCGGACGGATCTGGCTAGTTTGGGCGCCATGACCAGCAACGTCGCTGCCCCCCTGACCGCTGCCCGGATCGTCGACCAGGTGGTCGCTGCGGTGGGAGTGCCACCGCGGCCGGCCACTGTGGACGGGATCGTCGCAGGCGACCCGGCCGCCGCCGTCACAGGGATCGCGGTCACCGTCGCCGCCACCCTCGACGTGCTGCAGCGCGCCGCCGCGATCGGGGCGAACCTCGTCATCACCCACGAGCCGCTCTACTACGACCACGCGAACGCCGCCGAGGCGGCGCTGGAGGCCGAGAACGACCCGGTCTACCTCGCCAAGCGTGACCTCATCGCCCGGCACAACCTTGTGGTGTGGCGACTGCACGACCAGTGGCACGACCGCAGGCCGGACGGTGTCGCCGAGGGCACCCGCCGCGCGCTCGGCTGGGAGCCCCCGGCCGGCGACGGGTTGTTCACGGTCCCGCCCACCACGCTGGCCGAGCTGGCAGGGCAGGTCGCCGGGGCGCTCGGCGCGGAGGCCGCCCGGTTCGTCGGCGCGGCCGATCAGCCGGTGCAGCGGGTCGGGTTCAACCTCGGCTTCTGCGGCTTCGAACGCAACCGCCGCGCGCTCGCCCAGCCCGGTCTTGACGCGCTGGTGATTGGTGAGGGCCACGAATGGGAGATCGGCGAGTACCTCGCCGACGCCGCCACCCTCGCCGTGGACGGGGCCGGTCCCGCGAAGGGACTGGTGGTGCTCGGCCACTACCCGTCCGAGGAGGCCGGACAGGTGCTGCTGGCCGAGTGGCTGGCGGAGATCCTGCCCGGGGTCGGGGTCACCCTGGTCCGCGCCGGAGACCCCTACCGCAAGGCGTAGCCGGCTCCTGCAACGGAGTGTGCCGGTACGACGTGGAGGTGGCGTGACACTCTTGCGCGCCGGGATCGCCGGCCTTGGCCTGTTCGGACTGCTCGCCCTCACCGGCTGCGGCGGGGGTGACCCCAGCGCAGGGCTGGTCAGGGCGGACGGGGTGCCGGCCCGCGTCGTACCGGTCGCCGCCGCGGCCGCGCTGCCCGACGTGGTGGACGCCACCCGGAGGGTAGGCACCGCCACCCTGGCGCTGGCGCCGCGCGACGACAACGCGGTGGTGTCGCCCTCGAGCCTGATGATGGCGCTCGCCATGCTCACCGAGGGTGCCAAGGGAGACACCCTCACCGCCCTCGACGCCCTGTTCCGGGCCAGTGGTGAGGACCGGCGCGATGCCGTGGCCGCGCTGCGCGGCGCGCTGCTCGCCCTGGACGGCGACCCGGCGGCCGCGACCGCCGACAAACTGCCGGAGCGGCCGATCATCCACCTGGCCAACCAGGTGGTCGTCGACGACGAGTTCGAACCCTCGCCGGAGTACCTGAAGGCGCTGGCCGACGTCTTCGACGCCGGGGTGCAGCGCGCCGACCTCGGCTCGCAGGCCGGCAAGCAGGTGCTGAGCGAGTGGGTCAAGCACCACACCGGCGGGCTGATCCCCGAGACCGCGATCCAGCCCAACCCCGACCTGCGCCTCGTGCTGCAGGACGCCATCCTGCTCGCCGCCGCCTGGCAGACACCGTTCGAGCCCGCCGGTACCGCGTTGCGTCCCTTCACGCTGCCGGACGGAACCGGCGTCGAGGCCGAGTCCATGTTCGCGATGCGGAACTTCGGTTACGCCGAGGTGGACGGCTGGCGCGCCGTCCGGCTGCCCTATGTCGAGGCGCTGCACTCCGACGTGCTGCTGCCGCCGGAGGGCACCGACCCCGCCGACGTCACCCCCGAACTGCTGGCGAAGGTCACCGCCGCGCTGGACGCGGCCCAGTCCCAGCTGGTCACTCTCACCCTGCCCACCCTTGACCTGGGGCCGACCACCCTCGACCTGCTCAAGGTCCTGCCGGCGATCGGTGCCCCGGTGCTGTGCGAGGACGGGCCCGACCTGTCCGGGATGGGCCCCGGCGACCTCTGCGTCCTGCAGGCTGCCCAGCAGACGGTGCTGAAGGTGGACGAGGCGGGCACGGGCGCGGCGGCGGTGACCGAGATCGGGGTGGGGGAGACCTCAGCCCCGATGCCGCAGCAGGAGTTGTTCTTCGACCGGCCCTACCTGTTCACGATCTCCCACAGCGACACCGACTGGCCGCTGTTCCTG
>JAEYUH010000299.1 GCA_023432725.1 Actinomycetes bacterium
CCCGTTGAAGCCGATGGCTTCACCGGTGTCGTCGCTGTAGTAGAGCCTGGCGTAGTGGAGCATGTAGAGCACATGCACCAGCACCCAGGACGCGGCTACTGACGCCACGCCGAGCAACGCCTCCCAAGGGACCGAACTGCGGTCGGGGGAGCTGAGCAGGAGGACTCCGACTCCCGCGATGCTGGCCAGGGAGGCCAGCACGAGCACCACCCGGCTCACGGTGTGTGTCGGGTCTTCCCCTGTGGCGTGGCGGCGCGTGTCAACCGCGTCGAGGCCGCCCACGGCCAGCCACGTCCAGGTCGAGAACGTGCCCGCGAGCGCGATCCACCCCGCGATGCCCGCCAGCCACGGGGGCGCCACTGCGGCCAGGCCCACGGCCGCGAGCCCTCCTGCGGCGGCCGAGATGGCGAGTCGGGTCCCCGCTGTGTGCAGCTTCATGTTCGGATCCCCTCGATCGGGGTGTGGGCGGTGGGAAGGGTGAGCTCGACGCGCGCACCGGGGACCCGGGGTGGGGAGGTTCGCAGGCTTCCGCCGACCCTGGCCAGCGTGCGGGCGACGATCTGGAGTCCGAAACCGGTGGAGCCCGGACGCGGCACTGGTGGGTCGGATCCGAAGCCGGCGCCTTCGTCGGCGAAGACCAGGCCCGCGGTACCAGTGCCGGTGTCGATGGTGAGGCTGACGTCGAGGCCGACGCCTTCTGCGGTGTGGGCGAACACTTCGTCGATGCAGATGTCGATCAGGTCTGACAGGTCAGCGGCGGCTGTGGCGACCCGCACCTCGCCGCTGGGAAGGTCGAGCCGCAACGCTCGGCCTTGATCGTCGGCGAGCGGCGTCCAGTGGGCGATCCGGGCCGCTGTCACGGCCGCCGCATCGCAATGGACGGGCAGGTCGTCGCGGACGGGTCGGCGTGCCTCACGCACCAGTTCGTCTATCGCGGCCTGCAGCAGCCCGACCAGTCGTCCCAGTTCAGCCCGCGAGTCGGGATCGGCCACGGCTTCCGTCTCCAGCCGCAAGGCCGTCAGTGGAGTGCGGAGCCGATGGGCGAGTTCCCCGACAGACTCGCGCTCCAGGCGCAGCAGTTCCTGGATGCGGTCGGCGAGGCCGTTCAGTGCCTCGCCGAGTTCTCGGGTCTCCGGAGGTCCCGCGACCGGCGCCCTGGCCTGCAGCTCGCCTGCCCGTAGCCGATGGGCGGTCTCGGCGACCCCAAGCAGGGGGCGGCTGATGCGACGGCCCAACTGTGCTGCGACCAGGATCGCGGCGGCGGCGAGTGCCACGCCGAGGCCGATGATGCTCGCCCAGGCCAGCGGGACCCCCTCGGCCAACTGGTCGGCCGACATCTCGGCCCTGACCACTGCGACGCCGCCGTCCAGGAGGACCGGTACGTACACCCTGCCGCCGGCTTCGTCGCGTACCGAGAACGCCTCACCGCGCCGGGCCCGCTCGAAGGCGGGGTCCTGGTCGAGGGCCTGCCATGGCGCTCCGACCACGGATCCGTCCGCCATCACGACGCTGGTCGCTGCGGCCGACTGGGTGAGGGTGGGTTGGAGGAGCACGGCGATCCGTGGGTCGTCGTGCAGGCTGGACAGCAGGACCGCGACCGTGCCGGCCTGCTGGCTGGCGACCGCCATGCCACGGTCGGAGGCGAGGGTCTGCACCAGCAGCAGCAGCGGGATGACGAAGGAGGCGACTATCGCGGTACTGACGACCGCGACCAGTACGCTGACCTGGCGCCGCACGTCATCCCTCCTGCCCAGGGTCGACGAGTCGGACGCCCACCCCACGCACCGGCTGGAGGTAGCGGGGGCGGGCCGTGGTCTCCCCCAGCTTGCGGCGCAGCCAGCTGAGGTGGACGTCCACCGTTCGGTCTCCGCCACCGTAGGGAAGCTGCCATACCTCGGTCAGCAGTTCCCGCTTCGTGACAACCTCGCCGATCCGCGCCGCGAGCGTCCACAGCAGGTCGAACTCCTTCCGAGAGAGCCCCACCGGTGCGCCGGCGAGCATGACGGTCCGGGCCGCGGGGTCGATCACGAGGTCGCCGACGCGGACCTCCCGGACGGTCTGGCGTCCCTGCTCGGCGCGGCGCAGGACGGCACGGATCCTGGCCACCAACTGGTCCATCCCGAACGGTTTGACGAGGTAGTCGTCCGCGCCGGCATCAAGGGCACGCACCACCGACCGGTCGTCGTCCTGGGCTGTGACCACGATGACCGGCACCGAGCTCACCCCACGCAGCATCGGCAGAACCTGCTGACCGTCGAGATCGGGAAGCCCGAGGTCCAGCAGGACAACCTCGGGTTGCTCGCGCACCGCCAGCGCAAGACCGGTGGCCCCGTCTGAGGCAACGGTGACGACATGCCCGAGGTCGGTGAGGTTGCGCCGGAGCAACCGGCTGATCTCCGGATCGTCCTCGACCACCAGAACGCGGGTCATGGCCGTAACGTACTCCCTGGCGAGCACCCCCGGCGGTGACATGATGAGGCAGTGCCAACACGCAGCGTGGTTGCCGTGAGCGGACTCTGGCTGGTCACCGTCGCCGGGGCCTCCGCCCTCACCTGGGGGGTGATCTCCAGTGCCGGGGCGCGCGTCGGCCAGGCGGGCTCGCTGCCCGTCACCACCGCCACTGCCCCCGACAACCCCGGGACGTGGGTCGGGCCGGGTGGCAAGGTGACCGCCCGGTGCTCCGGCGGCGACGTCTCGTTGGTCACGGCTACGCCCGCGGTCGGCTTCAGCGTCGAGGTCAAGGACGGCGGACCGCAGCAGCTGATCGTCGAGTTCGAACGCGGAGGATCGGAGCGGGAGAGCCGGGTGCGCGCCATCTGTGTCGACCAGGCCCCCGAGTTCACCAGGGAGTGAAGGCTTGGGACCGACTTCGGGCAGGCTTGAGGTCTTCTTGACCCGGGCCCGCCTAACTTCGAGGACATGCCTGAAGCCGAATCCAGTTTCTTCTCCAGCCTCGCCGGATTGCCGCTGCACCCGTTGGTGGTGCACTTCGCCGTCGTCCTGCTGCCGCTCTCCGCACTAGCCCTCGTGGCCCTCGTCGTGGTCCCCCGGTGGGCCCACCGTTTCGGGGTGCTCACCGTCGTCGGTCTCGCGGCCGGCACGGCGGCCGCGTTCGTAGCCAAGGAGTCAGGAGAGTCCCTCGCCGCCACAGTGGGCGAACCCGCCACCCACGCTACCTGGGGCGACCTGTTGCCCCTGCTCTCGGCGGGGCTCCTCGTGCTGGCCACAGCCTGGCTGGTACTCCAGCGTCGGACGGCTCCCGGGACGCGTGGCTCAGGTCCGACCCGGGCCGTCGGGGCGCTGGCCGCCGCCCTCGCCGTCGGGGTGACGGCCCTCACGGTGGTCGTCGGTCACAGTGGTGCCCAGGCGGTCTGGGAAGGCTCCCGCGCCAGCCAGGAGGCAGGCTCGACGTCCACCGTCCGCACGGCTCCGGCGTCGCCCTCGCCTGCGCCCACGGGCGCATCCTCGTCGCCGGGCACTCCGGTCGAGCCGGCCACGCCGTCGGCAGCCGGGTACACGATGGGCGAGGTCGCCAAGCACGCGGACGCCAACTCCTGCTGGACTGTCGTTGAGGGCAACGTCTACGACCTGACCGACTGGGTGGAACGTCATCCCGGTGGGGCGCGCCGCATTCTCGACATGTGCGGCCGGGACGCGACCACCGACTTCACTGCCGAGCACGGCGGCCAGGGCCGACCGGAACGAGAACTCGCCACCTTCCTGCTCGGCCCGGTCAGCGGCTGACCATCTCGCCGACGCGAGCCGAGGACTCAGCCCTTCGCCGCCTCGGCGATCAGGTCGGTGAGCTCGTCGGGCTTCGACCACATCGGCCAGTGACCGGTGGGCAGGTCGACGTACGTCACGTCGGCGTAGTCGAGCAG
>JAEYUH010000312.1 GCA_023432725.1 Actinomycetes bacterium
CCCGTCGAGTTCCTGGGTGAGTGGGGCCAGCACCCTGTTCTGGCTGATGCAGACCCGGCTGTTCCACCTGCCGCGCGCCCGCCGCGGCCTGCCGATCACCTCGGTCGGCGGCACCGGCTTCATGTTCGCCCTCGACGTGCTGGGCGGACGCGGCTGGCACACCTCGTCGGCCTGCGAGGACATCGAGTTCACCGTGCAGGCCATCCTCGACGGCCACCAGGTCGCGCTGCAGACCGACGCGGTGATCTACGACGAGCAGCCGCACACCTTCGGCCAGTCGCTGCGGCAGCGCAACCGCTGGGCTGTCGGCAGCATGCAGGTGCTCGGGCTGCTCGGCCGACCGCTGCTGGGCGCGGCCCGCGAGGACTGGCGGGGCAAGCTCGACGCCCTGCTGTTCGCGATCGGCATCCCGGTCGCAGGGGTGACGGGGATCGCCTGGGTGGGACTCGTGCTGGCCAACACCCTAGCGGGCGGCGACTGGGCAGGGCTGGCGGTGAACCTCGCCGTCTCGACCGTCCTCGGCTACCTGCTGATCGTCGCGGTGGCCCTGCTCGTGCTGCGCCTGGAGCACGCGACCTGGCCGCGGGTGTGGTTGACCGTCGCCACCTTCCCGCTGCACCTGTTCTCCTGGTCGGTGCTCAACATCGTCGTGCTGTTCTGGCGTGACCCGACCTGGTCGCCGATCCCGCACACCGAGGCGCTGTCGATCGCCGACCTGCCGGCGCGTCCGGCCCGCGGCGCCCCGGTCACCGGCGCCGTCGCGCTGGAGTCAGAGACCTGAGGCCGCCGGCACCCTGACCCGCAGCGCGCCCGCCTTGACGGAGCACACCAACCGGGTCGCGGTGCCCACCGCGTCGCCGTCCAGCTGGGCGGCGATCGGCTTCGCGGCGGTCACCGTGATGTCGGGCCCCACCAGGTGAGCGATGGCTGAGTGCCCGAACCGGTTCCTGGTCAGGATGTACACCCCGACGGCGAGCCAGGCGCCCAGGGAGCGGGGCGAGACGACCACGGCGTCGAGCAGCCCGTCGTCCACCTTCGCCGCCGGCATGAGCTTCATTCCCCCGGTGAGCTCGCCGCAGTTGCCGATCATCACTGTCGCCGCGTGCTGGGTGAATGCCCGCTGGTCGCCGGCTCGTACGCTCACCCGGAAGCCGGCGCGCAGCACGGACCTGATCCCCGACACCGCGTAGGCGAACCACCCCAGCTGGCGCTTCAGCTCGACGGTCGCGCCGCCGACGGTCTGGGCGTCCAGCCCCATCCCCGCCATCACGAGGAAGACCTCCGGTGCGGCTCCGTCGAAGGCCACCAGCCCGGCATCGACAGGGGCGTCGGTGCCGGTGATCGCCACCGCGAGCGCCGCCTCGAGGTCGTCGATCGGCAGGCCGAGGTTGCGGGCCAGCAGGTTGCCGGTGCCCCCAGGCAGCAGGCCGAGCGGCACCCCCGCGTCCAGCAGCCCGGCCGCCACACAGCGGACGGTCCCGTCCCCACCCAGCGGGCAGACCAGCCCGGCGCCGTCGGCCACCGCCTGGCGGGCCTGGCCCGTGCCGGGGTCCTGCTCGGTGGTCTCGTACCAGCGGGGTTCGGGCCACGAGTGGGCGCGGGCGATCCTGGCCACCAGTTCCTTCACCGCGGTCAGGTCGTCGAACTTGCTCGGGTTGACCACCACTGCCCAGTCACGGGGCGGGGGAGCTGCCACGGTTCCTCCTCGGG
The DNA here is from genome assembly GCA_023432725.1 of Actinomycetes bacterium. Classification (GTDB taxonomy): domain Bacteria; phylum Actinomycetota; class Actinomycetes; order Propionibacteriales; family Propionibacteriaceae; genus Propionicimonas. The sequence continues at coordinate 1,711 of JAEYUH010000312.1, forward strand.
GACATCCGCGAGGCTACGCCGAACCCCGTCCAGTGTGGATAGTGTCGGGGCATGAAGGGCACCGGAGCGCTGCAGATCATCTTCGCTTTCTTCCTCGGGCTGGTGGTGGTCGCCTTCGTCGGCATCGGCGTGAACACCTTCTACCCGGCGCCGGAGTGGTTCGACGACGGCACCTTGTACGCCCAGTGGCAGCTGTGGACGGGCATCATCCTGCTGGTGATCGCCACCGCGCTGCTCGCGGTGTCCCTCGCCCTTCCCGACGAGCAGGTGGTCATCTCCAACGGGGTGCTGCTCGGCGGCGTCGGCACGATGCTCTACGCGGTAGGCATGACGGTGTCCACGAACAACTCGATCTGGCGGTTCGTGGTGGTGGCGATAGCGCTCGTGGTGACGGTGGGCATCGGCTACCTGAAATTCTCCCGGCGTCGACCGGTGGCAGCGGCCGCAGGCCCCGTCTCCGAGCCCGCGCTGGGCGAGGTGGGGGAGCGGCTGGCCGCTGTCGAGCGCAAGCTCGACGCCCTGGGCCGCGCCCTGCACGAGTAGCCGCTCAGCCGGTGGCGATCCGGGCCAGCAGGTGCGGCCTGGCGCCGTCCTTCGTCGTGACCGCGGCTGACCAGCCCGCGTCGACCCGGTCGGCCCAGAAACCGACAGTGCCCGGCAGCAGCATGGGCTTGGTGAAGTCGACCTCGACCCGGTAGCTGTCCGGCAGCCGGTTCTCCAGCGCGGCCAGCGTTCGGGCGTGGGTCCACATCCCGTGGGCTATCGGACGGGGGAAGCCCAGCGCCTTCGCCGCCAGCCGGCTGGTGTGGATCGGGTTGGGGTCGCCGGAGACCTCCCGGTACCGCCGTCCGAGGTCGGACGGCAGCCGCCACAACGCCACCGGTTGCACCGGCTGGAAGTCGGCGCGGTCGGCGTCCGGCGGCTCGCCGGGCACCGTGACGCCGTTGGCGAGGTAGGTGCTGACGCCCTCCCACACGGGTTCGTCGGCGACCCTGATCTCGGCGACCAGGTCGAACTGGGCGCCGCGCCGGTGCGGCCGCAGGTTGCCGGCCGTCACCATCAGGTCGAGCGGCTCGGCCACCGACACCGGGCGGTGCAGGCGCATCGTGTTGGCGACGTGGACGAGGCCGGCCATGCGCATGGTGGCCGCGGGATCGGACAGCAGGTGGAGGTGGAGCGGGAAGGCGAGCACGTGCAGCCAGGTCGGCGGCACGTGGTCGCGCAGGGTGAACCCGCACAGCCGGACGTACCGGGCCAGCCGCGCGGCGTCCTGGCGGTGGCCGACCACCATCACCGTGTAGTCGGGCAACCCCGGTGCCCGCCGCGGGCCCGGCAGCAGCGAGCGCGCGAACACCGCGCCGGTGCCCGGGAGTTCCGGCAGGACCTCCAGCGCACCGGCCATCAGGCGCCCACCAGGTTCTGGCCGCACACCCGCACCACCTGGCCGGTCACCCCGGCGCTGGCCGGGTCGAGGAAGTAGGCGATCGCCTCGGCGACGTCGACCGGCTGGCCGCCCTGTCCGAGGCTGTTGGTGCGTCGGAACACCTCGCGCTGCACGAACGGGATCTTCGCGGTCATGTCGGTCTCGATGAACCCCGGCGCGACCGCGTTCACGGTGATGCCGCGGTCGGCCACCGCGGGGGCGAGGGCGCGCACCAGCCCGGCCACGCCGGCCTTCGAGGCCGCGTAATTCGCCTGGCCCCGGTTGCCGGCCAGCCCCGAGGTGGACGACACCCCGACGATCCTGCCGCCCTCGGCCAGCCCGCCCGCCGTGGCGGGGTCGAGCAGGGCCTCGTTGATCCGCAGCTGGGCGGCGAGGTTCACCTCCAGCACCGCCTGCCAGCGGGCGGCGTCGGTGTTCGCGAGCATCTTGTCGCGGGTGATCCCCGCGTTGTGGACGATGCCGTGCAGGCGGGCCTGCGGGCCGTGCCGGGTGGCGACGTGCTCGGCGATCCTGGCGCCGGCGTCGGCGGCGGTGATGTCGAGCTGCAGCGCGCTGCCGCCCACCGCGTTGGCGGTGGCGGTGAGGCCCTCGCCCGCCGCCGGGACGTCGACGGCCACCACGCGGGCGCCGTCGCGGGCCAGCACCCTGGCGATCGCCGCGCCGATGCCGCGGGCGGCCCCGGTCACCACGACGATCCGACCGGCCAGCGGGGCCGGTGAGGGCGGCGGGGCGTCGGCCGGCCCCACCTGCCAGGTCTGGCCCGAGACGAACGCGGACCCGCCCCGCAGCAGGAAGCCGAGGGTGGAGGCGAGCGAGCCGGCGGTGGCGCCGTCGGTGGCCTGAATCAGGTTCGCGGTGCCGCCCTTGCGCAGTTCCTTGCCGATCGTGCGGTTCAGCCCGTCCAGCGCCTGCGCGACGGCCTTGGCCTCCAGTCCGTCCACCTCGGCCGGGGGGCGGGCGAGCAGGATCACGCGTCCGCTCGGTTCGAGCGAGCGGA
>JAEYUH010000340.1 GCA_023432725.1 Actinomycetes bacterium
CCGCCCATCCGGTCGAGGCTGGGCGACTCGCCGCCGACATAACGGGTGACGAGGTGGAGTTGGTCCATCGGGACGTAGAGCCGGTCGCCGGGCTGGCCGCGCTTGCTGGGCGCGTACTCGATGACGAGGTACTCGCGGGTCGCGCCGGCCACGGTGCGGGTGACCAGTTCGACGTAGCGGCCGACGCCGTGCTGTTCGTGCACGACCGGGTCGCCGGCCTGCAGCTCCAGCGGGTCGATCTGGTTCTTGCGGCGGGCCGGCATCTTGCGGGCCGCCTTGTCGGTGTCGCGCTGCCCTGACAGGTCGGCGGCGGTGAACACCGACAGCCCGATCGCCGGCAGGCTGAAGCCGTGCCGCAGTTCGGCGACGCAGACCGCCACCACGCCCTCGGGCAGGGCGGCGCCCGGGTCGAGGGCTACCGGCAGGTCGGCCCCCTTGAGCACCTCCACCATGCGCTGGGCGAGGCCCTGGGAGTCGGCGACCAGGACGGTGTGGTTCCCCGACCGCAGCGCCTCGGCGACGGCGTTGACCGCCGCCTCGGTGTCTCCCCGCCAGACCGGCGCCTCCTGGGCGTCCACCACCAGCGAGAGGGGTCCGCCGGCGTCGCTGTCGCCCTCGTCGTCCTCCACCTCGCCGCTGCTGAACGGTGAGAGGCTCCACCACGCCTGACCGCGCGCCAGCGCGTGGCCCCGGACCTCGGCCAGGCTGCGGTAGGCGGAGGCTCCCAGGTCGATCGGTTCCTTGCCGCCCTCGGCCGCCGCGGCCCAGGAGGCATTGAGGAATTCCTCGCTGGTGGTGACCAGCTCGTGGGCTCTGGTCCGGACCCGCTCGGGGTCACTGACCAGGACGCGGGTCGCGGCCGGCAGCACGTCGATCAGCAGTTCGAGGCCGTCCACCAGCACCGGGGCGAGTGCCTCCATGCCGTCCACGGCGTGGCCCTGGGCGATCCTGTCGAACAGCTCGCCGAGCGTGCCCTCGACGTTCAGGTAGCGCTGCGCGAGCGCGGCGGCGCGCGCCTTCACGTCGTCGGTGATCAGCATCTCGCGGCAGGGCGAGGCGGTGATCTCGGGCAGGGTCTCGTCCATCGACCGTTGGTCGGCCACCGAGAACTGCCTGATCTCCTCGATCGTGTCGCCGAAGAAATCGATCCGCACCGGGTGCTCGGAGGTGGGCGGGAAGACGTCCACGATCCCGCCGCGGACGCAGAACTCGCCTCGCCGCTCGACCAGGTCGACCCTCAGGTAGGCGGCCGCCACCAGGGCGCGCGCCACCTCGCCGATGTCGTAGTCCTCGCCCGCCACCAGCCGCACCGGCAGCAACTCGCCGAGCCCCACCACCTGCGGCTGCAGGATCGCGCGGACCGGCGCCACCACGACCCGGGGGGTCGGCAGCGAGTCATTGCCGAGCAGCCGGCGCAGCACCTGCAGCCGTCGTCCGACCGTGTCGGACCGGGGGCTGAGCCGCTCGTGGGGCAGTGTCTCCCAGGCCGGGTAGTAGGCCACGTCGTCAGGGCTGAGCAGCGAGCCGAGGATCGTGGTGGCGGCCTCGGCCTCCCGGAAGGTTGAGGTGACCAGCAGCAGCGGCGCGTCTGACCTGGTGGCCAGCGCGGCGGCCAGCAGCGGCCGGGCGGCGTCCACCACCGTGATGTCGAGGGCCGGGACGCCGGAGGTCGCCGCGTCCAGACAGGAGGAGACGGCCGGATCGGTCGCGAAGAGCTCTACCAGACCCGCCATGCGCACCGGGCCACCTTACTGCCCCGCACAATCCGGCGAGGTCAGGAGTTGAAGCGGCTCTGGGTGAGCTCCAGGCCGTCGGTGAGCAGCGACACCACGGCGTCGGCAGCCCTGGCGAGGTCGACCTCGTAGCCCTCGCGCTGGGAGGGCGACACCGGGGAGAGCAGGTAGTCGGCGGGCGGCTGGCTGCCGGTGGGACGGCCGACGCCGATCCGCACCCGGTAGTAGTCGCCGGTGCCCAGGCTGCGGCGGATCGACTTCAGGCCGTTGTGGCCGTTGTCGCCGCCGCCGAACTTGACCCGGAGCTGACCCGGCTCGAGGTCGATCTCGTCATGGATGGCGACCAGGAAGTCGGGCTCCACATCGAAGTACTTGACCGCCTTCGCCACCGCCCGGCCCGAGTCGTTCATGTAGGTGCGCGACTTCAGCAGGACGACGGCGTCGGCCTGGGTTGCCACCCCGCCGAGTTGGCCGGACGGGGTGATCCGGGTGCGGCAGACGTCGGAGGAGAGCCGCAGCGAGTGGCTGAAGCGGGCGCCGGCCTGGGCGGCCAGCGCGTCGACCACGCGATAACCGGCGTTGTGCCGGTGAGCGGCGTAGGTCGGGCCCGGGTTACCGAGCCCGACCAGGAGCCAGGTGCGCATCGAGCGAGCCGTCAGGCCTCGTCGGCAGCGGCCTCGGGCTCAGCGGCGCCAGCGGCCTCGGCCTCCTCGCCCGCGGCGGGCTCGGCGGCGCGCTGCTCGGCGATGCTGAGGATCAGGTCGTCGGGCGAACCGTTGAAGACGGCACCCTGCGGCAGCACCAGGTCGCCGGCGGTGATGGTGTCGCCGATGGTGAGGCCGGCGACCGAGATCTCGATCGACGCCGGGATGTGGGTGGCCTCCGCCTCGAGGGCGATGCTCTGCTGATCCATCACGACCAGGCCGTCGACCTTCTCCTCGCCGTGAACGATCAGCGGCACCTCGACGGTGACCTTCTCGCCGCGCTTGACGATGACCAGATCGAGGTGCTCGATGTTGCCCTTGATCGGGTTGCGCTGCACCTGCTTGGGCAGGGCGAGGATCTCCTTGCCGCCGTCGACCGACAGGCGCAGCAGGGCGTTGGCGACACGCAGGGCGAGCAGGACTTCGTGGCCGGGCAGCGAGACGTGGACCGGGTCGGTTCCGTGGCCGTAGATGACGGCGGGGACGAGTCCCTCACGCCGCGCCCGACGCGCCGCGCCCTTGCCGAACTCGTTCCGAGTGGCTGCAGCGAGCTTGTTCTCTGACACTTCCTGATACTCCTCAACCTTGGACGTTCACACGGCTCAGCAAGGGAGGACCTTGTCGATCACGGGCACCCAGCCCCTCGCCGAGGTAACACCGAGAGCTTACAGGGGTGGCGATGAGCAGGGAAATCGGGAGCGGCTGCGACAGTGCTCAGTTGGTGCCATCGAACAGGGACGTCACGGAACCCTCCTCGAAGACCGCGCGGATCGCCTGCGACAGCAGCGGCGCCATCGACAACACCGTCAGCTTGGGGATGTTCACCGACTCGGAGAGCGGAAGCGTGTTGGTGACGATGACCTCGAGGAAGGGCGCCTCGTTCAGCCGCTGCACCGCCGGCCCGGACAGGACCG
>JAEYUH010000005.1 GCA_023432725.1 Actinomycetes bacterium
CGTCGTCGGAGTCGGTGATGTTGACGGCGGCGTCCAGCACCAGCCGACCCACGCTGAACGGGAACAGCTCGGCGTACGTGGCGCCGAGCTCGGTGCCGTAGGAGTACCCGAAGAAGTTGAGGCGCTCGTCGCCGACCAGCTGGCGCATCAGGTCGATGTCACGGACGGTCTCGATGGTGGAGATGTGCGCGAGCAGTGACCCGCTGTTCTCCCAGCAGGCCTTGCCGAACTCGAAGGTGGCCCGGATCAGCTCGGTGCGCTCGTTGGTGTCGTCCGGCGAGGCGTCCAGGGCCTCGAGTCGCTCGGTCTCGGCGTTGCCGTAGCAGCGCACCGGCGTCGAGGCCCCCGTGCCGCGGGGATCCCAGCCGACGATGTCGTACTGCTCGAGGCCGTCCCGCGCGAAGCCGGCCGCCAGCCCGGTGCCAGGCGCGCCCGGCCCGCCGGGGTTGACGAACAGCGAGCCGAGCCGGGGCTCGGCGGTGGCCGGGCGACGGGTGAGCGCGAGCGTGATGGCCTGCCGGGAGGGCTCGGCGTAGTCCAGTGGCACCAGGATCCGGGCGCACTCCAGCCCTGAGCCGCAGGCGGTCCAGCTCAGCCGCTGGGCGAGGTAGCCGTCGAGCCCGTCGCCGGGGGGCGCGTCGGCGAAGCCGTCGGGCCTCGCGCCGGGGTCGGGGAAGCTGGGACGGTCCACCGCGGGACCCGGCTCGGTCGAGACCGGCACACCGCCGATCTCGACCGGCGTGGCGGTCGCGGTCGGCGTGGGGGCGATGGTCGGGAACGTGCAGCCGGCAGCCACCAACGCCACTGTCAGGGCACCGACGAACTGGCCCACCCTCCGCTTCACGGACGCAAGCCTAGCCAGCGGCCACGACCGACCCGCGGGGGCGGACCCGCTCAGGCCATCTGCCGCTCGGCCTTGTCCCGCACCCGGGCGGTACGGAAGCTGCGGTCGACGCTCCAGCCGCCCGCCCCGACCAACAGGAAGAGCAGGCCGACAGCGGCCAGCAGCAGTTCCAGTTCGCCCAGGAAGCCGGCCTGGCCGGGGACGAACGGGCTCCACGGGCCCCACATCACGAAGGCCAGCACCCCTCCGGCGATCAGCAGGATGCCGAGCCCTGCCACCCTGGTCAGCAGGCCGAGGATGAGCGACAAGGCGATCAGCAGGTGGGCGGCGCCGGTCACGATCGCCATCACCTGCGGGTACGGAATCAGGGTCTGGGCGAATTGCTCCTGGGTCTCCACGAGGTTGGTCAGCATCGTGATACCGCGGACGGTGAAGATCGCCGCCACCACGAGCCGCAACACGAACAGCCCGAGCGAGCCGGCGAACCTGTCGTTGGTCCGCTGCTTGACGACCACCGGCTCGGGAGCCACCAGCGGGACCGGCGCGGTGGCGGCGAGGGCCGCCTCTCTGGCCTCCTTGCGGGCGGCCCGCTCGGCGGCCAGTTTGCGCGCCTCGTCCGACAGGGGTTCGACCTCGGTCTCCTCGGGCGTCGGCGAGTCGCGGAAGATGGCGTGGTCCGGGCCGGCGGCGGCCGCCGCCGGCAGCGCAACCGTCTCCGCGGTCGGGTACGGGTCAGTGGACGCCAGGTCCGGCGCCGGGGCGGGCGCGGTGGCGGGCCCTGGCGCAGGTTCGGGTTCGGTCACCGGGTCGGGCAGCGGCGCGTCGGCAGGGCTCGGCTCTGGCTCGGGGACGGGCACCTCAGCCGGCTCTGGCGCGGGGACGGGCACCTCGACCGGCTCAGGCTCGGGAACCGGAGCGGGATCGGGCGCAGGTTCCACGCCGGCAGGGTCGGGGGTGGCGTCGTCGTCGACCTGGCGGGGATCGACCTCGGCGGCGTACTCCTCGGCGCTGTCGGGCTGCGGCGCCCAACGATGGCCCTCGGGGTGATCCTCGACGGCAGGCTCTCGTACTGGCTCACGCTGCTCGGTCACTGGGGAAGTCCTTCCTGCAGACTGGCTCACGCCTATCAAAACACCCGCTGCAGCGATCCTTACCCAGCGACACCCGCTAAGCGGCCGGGATGCGTCCCGGCGCGGGGGCACCGGTCGCTCAGCGCCCGCCCGGAGTGGCCAGCGACAGCATCAACGACTCCATCGCCAGCAGGGGTGCGACGTTGGTCTCCAGCGCTGTGCGGCAGGCGAGGATGGCGTCCAGCCGCTGGATGGTGGCGGCAGGGGTGAGCCGGCCGGCCAGATCGCGCAGCGGCTCGGCGAACTCGGTGTTGATCAGCTCGTGCCGCGCCCCGGTCTGCAGCACGAGGACGTCGCGGTAGTACGACGTCAACTCGGTCAGCACCCGGTCGAGGGCGTCGCGCTGCAGCCGCTTGGCGCGGAGCTTCTGCTCGTCTTCGAGGGCGTTCAGGGAGGCCTGGGCGCTGCGTGGTTTGGCGCCCTTGGTGGACATGCCGAGCGCCTCGGCCAGCGCCGCCCGCTCCCGGGCGTCCAGTTCGGCGGTGACCTTCGCGGCCTCATCGGTGGCCGACTGCACCAGCGCGGCGGCCGCGGTCAAGCACTCCCCGAGCGAACTGAGCCGCTGCGGGACGGCGAGCACCCTGTCGCGCTGTTCTCGGGCGGCCGGGTTACGGGCCAGGGCGCGGGCGCGTCCGATGTGGCCTTGGGAGACCCGGGCGGCGAAGCCGGCGGTCTCGGGGTCGATCCCGTCCCGGCGCTGCAGCAACTCGGCGATCGCCCGCTCGTTGGGGGTGCTCAGCTCGACCCGGCGGCAGCGGGAGCGGATGGTGACGATCACGTCGTCGGCGCTGGGTGCGCACAGCAGCCAGACGGTCCGCGGCGCGGGCTCCTCGATCGCCTTCAGCAGGGCGTCGGCGCCGCGTTCGGTGACCCGGTCGGCGTCCTCGACGATCAGCACCTGGTAGCGCCCGAGGGTCGGCGTCATGGCGGCCCTGCGAACCAGGTCGCGGACCTCGTCGACCCCGATCGACAGCTTCTCGGTGCGGACCAGCGTCACGTCGGGGTGGGCCCCCGACAGGGTCGTGGTGCAGGAGCGGCAGCTGCCGCAGCCGCCGTCGGGGCACTGCAGGGCGGCAGCGAACGCACGGGCGGCGTTCGACCTGCCCGAACCGGGCGGGCCGGTGACCAGCCAGGCGTGCGTCATGGCGTGGCGGCCACCGGCGACCGCCCGCCGCAGCGTGGCGACCACCCGTTCCTGGCCGATCAGTTCGGCCCAGACCCCCTCGGTGAGGGCGACAGTGGCGGCGTCCATTCAGCCAAGCGTGCCAGTCGGCGGTGACACAAGCGAGGCGACCCGTTCGGCGACAGCGGCGGCGATGGCTTCCCGGTCGGTCCGGGCCGGCAGCACGAGGTAGTGCCCGGGGTCGCGGGCGGCGAGGGTGAGGAACTCCTCGCGCGCCCGGGCGTGGAAATCCAGGCCTGCGCCCTCGACCCGGTCGGGGTCCTCGATGCCCGCCACCCCCCGGGCGGGGTCGAGGTCGAGCAGCACGGTGAGGTCGGGCAGCAGGCCACCGGTGGCCCAGTTCGCTATCGACTCCAGCCGGTCGGCGCCCAGCCCCCGTCCGGCCCCCTGGTAGGCGAGCAGCGAGTCGACGTAGCGGTCGGAGATGACGACGGCGCCGCGTTCCAGCGCGGGACGCACCACCTCGTAGACGTGATGGGCCTTGTCGGCGGCGTACAGCAGGGCCTCGGCCCGGGGCGCGAGGTCACCCGTGGCGGGGTCGAGGACGATCTGGCGCATCACGGCGCCGGCCCTGGTGTCGCCGGGTTCGAAGGTGAGCACCACCTCGTGGCCCTGGCTCGTGAGCAGGTCGGCGAGCAGCCGGGCCTGGGTCGACTTCCCGACCCCGTCCCCGCCCTCGAACACGATGAACAGCCCTGCCACCAAGCCCTCCGTCCACGCTTCCGCCGCGCCCCGCAGCCTTCGCGGGCCAGCCTAGGCCAGTCGGC
>JAEYUH010000029.1 GCA_023432725.1 Actinomycetes bacterium
GGGGCCGACTCCGACCTCGTCCGCGCCCTCACCGAGCAGTGACCGTCGCGCCCGACGAACTCGCCGAGACCAGCGGGTTCACCGTCCACCTGACCAACTTCTCCGGCCCCTTCGACCTGCTGCTGCAACTGATCGGAAAGCACAAGCTCGACATCACCGAGGTGGCGCTGTCCAGGGTGACCGACGAGTTCATCGCCCACCTGCGCCGCGCCCAGGACAGCCAGGCCTGGGACCTCAACGAAACCAGCCAGTTCATCGTCGTCGGGGCCACCCTGCTCGATCTGAAGGCGGCGCGTCTGCTGCCGCAGGGCGAGGTGGACGACGAGGACGACCTCGCGCTGCTGGAGGCCCGAGACCTGCTGTTCGCCCGGCTGCTGCAGTACCGCGCGTTCAAGCTCGTCGCCGGCTGGATCGCCGACACCCTCGCCGTCCAGGATCGGCGCTTCCCCCGTCCCGGCGGGCTGGAGGAACAGTTCGCGCGCCTGCTGCCCGAGGTAGACCTCACCGGGATGGCCGACCAGCTCGCGCTGCTCGCCGGACACGCGCTCGCCCCGAAGCCGCCGGTGGAGGTCTCCCTGGCCCACCTCCACGTCGCGCGGGTCAGCGTCCGTGAGCAGGCCGAGGTCATCCTCGGCCGGTTGCGGGAGCACACCACCTTGTCCTTCCGGGCGCTCACCGCCGACGCCGAGGACCGGCTGGTGGTGGTGGCGCGCTTCCTCGCGCTGCTGGAGTTGTACCGTGAGCAGGCGGTCGCCTTCGAACAGCTCGCCCCGCTCGCCGAACTGAACGTCCGGTGGCTGGGGACGGAGGTCGGCGACCAGATCGGCGCCGACTTCGACCAGGAGCCCGGCCAGGACACGGAGGTGGCAAGCGATGACTGACCAGATCCCCGACCTCGAGTGGGATCCGGCCACCCTCGGCGCCCCGCTCGAGGCCCTGCTGCTGATGGCCACCGAGCCGATGCCCGCCGAGGAACTCGCCCGCGCGGTCGGAGCGCCGGCCGAGGTGGTGACCACCAGCCTCGAGCAGCTGGCCGCCTTCTACGACAGCACCGGCCGCGGCTTCGAGCTGCGCCGGGTCGGAACCGGCTGGCGGTACTACAGCCGCTCCGAGCACGCCGACCTGATCGGCGCCTGGCTGCTCGACGGCCAGCCCGGCAGGCTCTCCCAGGCAGCCCTGGAGACCCTGGCCGTGATCACCTACCTGCAGCCGATCTCACGGGGCAGGGTGGCTGCGGTGCGCGGGGTGAACGTGGACGGCGTGATCCGCACCCTCGCCACCCGCGACCTGATCGAAGAGGTGGGACGCGACCCCGAGACCGGGGCCCGGCTGTTCGCCACGACGAGCACCTTCCTCGAGCGGATGGGGCTCACCAGCCTCGACCAGCTGCCCGCGCTGGCACCGAACCTTCCGGACGCGTCCGCGCTGGAGGCCGAGCTGGCCGGGCTTGCGAACCCTGCCGAGATCACCCTGGACGAGGAGTCGGCATGAGCGGCGACACGGAGGGCGTCCGGCTGCAGAAGGTGCTGGCACGGGCAGGGGTGGCCTCCCGGCGGGCCAGCGAGGACCTGATCTACCGGGGCAGGGTCGAGGTGAACGGCCAGGTGGTCACCGAGCAGGGCACCAGGGTGGACCCGGCCCGCGACGTGATCAGGGTGGACGGGGTGAGGATCCCGCCCGAGCGCCGCCACGCCTACGTCGTGCTCAACAAGCCGCGCGGAGTGCTCTCGGCGATGGAGGACGACCGCGGGCGGCGGACCCTTGCCGAGTACGCGGCCAGGCGGGGCGGCGAGCGCCTGTTCCACGTCGGCCGGCTGGACGCCGACACCGAGGGCCTCATCCTGCTCACCAATGACGGCGAGTTCGCGCAGCGGATGAGTCACCCGTCCTACGAGATCCGCAAGACCTATGTGGCGGTCGTCGAGGGCAGCCTCGAACACTCCACGCTGGCCAGGATCCGTCGCGGGATCACCCTCGAGGACGGCCCGATCCGGCCCGACAAGGTGCGGATCGTCGCCCGCGAGCCCCGCCAGACCATGGTCGAGATCACCCTGCACTCGGGCCGCAACCGGATCGTGCGGCGCCTCTTCGAGGCCGTCGGGCACCCGGTCCGGCAGCTGTCCCGCACCGGCATCGGCCCGGTCCGGCTGGGCAGGCTGAAGTCGGGCGAGCTGCGCGACCTCACCCGGGAGGAGCTCGGCGCCCTGCTGGACGCCGTCAAGTTGTAGGGCAGCGGTGGACCGGGCGATCGGCGTCGAGACCGAGTACGGGCTGCTCGGACGATCGGCGACGGGACGGCTGGGGTCGAGCGAGGCTGCGCAGCTGCTGTTCGCCCCGCTGGAGCGCGAGTACCGCTCCTCCAACGCCTTCCTGCCCAGTGGTGGTCGGCTCTACCTCGACGTCGGTGCCCACCCCGAGTACGCCACCCCCGAGTGCCGCACCCCGCGGGGAGCGGTGGTGGCGGGACGTGCCGGCGACCTGCTGGTGCTCGACCTCGCCGCCCGGGCGATGGCCGACGCCGAGGCGGCGGGGTCGCCCTGCCGGCTGCGGTTGTTCAAGAACAACACCGACTCCTACGGCAACTCCTACGGCAGCCACGAGAACTACCAGGTAGCCCGCGCCACCGACCCCGACGCGCTCGCCGGGGCGCTGACCGGCTTCCTGGTCACCCGGCAGCTGCTGTGCGGCAACGGGCGACTCGAGCGCGGCAGCTTCCGGATCAGCCAGCGCGCCGACCACCTGCGCGAGGAGTTCTCCGCCACCACCACCAGGGCCCGTCCGCTGGTCAACAGCCGCGACGAGCCGCTGGCCGACCCGGCCAGGTTCCGGCGGTTGCACGTCCTGGCCGGTGACTCCAACCTGAGCGACCCGTCGGCCTGGTTGCGGCTGGCCACCACCGAGCTGGTGGTGCGTCTGGTCGAGGACGGGGACCACCTGGAACGGCTCCGGCTGGCAGACCCGGTGGCGGCGCTGCCGCTGGTGGCGCGGAACCCGCTCGCCGTCCTTGAGCTGGCCTCGGGTGCCACCATCACCGCGGTCGGGCTGCAGCGCGAGTACGCCGACGCGGTATCCGCCGCACAGCCCGGCCAGGAGGCGGTGCTGGGGGAGTGGCACAAAGTGCTGGACGCGTTGGCGGCCGACGACCCCGATGCGATCGCCGACACCGTGGAGTGGGCGGCCAAGCGCCGGCTGCTGGCCGACTACCGCGACCGGCACGGGCTGCCGCCCGATCACCCGCGGCTGGCCGCTGTCGACCTCGCCTTCCACGAACTGGGCCCGGCCGGGCTGTTCGCCAGGCTGGAGGACAGGGGAGTGGTGCGCCGGTGCACCACGCCCGCGGAGATCGCGGCGGCGCTCACCAGTCCACCCGAGCCGACCCGGGCGGTGGCCCGCTCCCGGCTGGTGACCGCCGCGCGAGCGGCAGGGGTGCACTACAGCGTCGACTGGCTGCGGTTCACGGTGCCCCGCCCGCCCGAGCACCCCCCAGGTGACCTGTCCGTCACGCTGTCCGACCCGCTGACGGCCGCCTCCGCGGAGGTGGACGCGCTGGTCGCCGAACTGGCCGGCTCCCGGTTCGCCCCGTACTGAGCACTGGGGGTATCGTTCGGGGCGTGCTCCGCCCTGCCCGCGTCCTCACCGCCGTCGCCGCCGCCGTCCTGCTGACCGCCTGCGCCGGCACCCCGTCCGAGACCCCCACCGGGTCGCCGTCAGCCACGGCCACGCCCAGCGCGTCGCCGAGCACGTCCACGACGCCCAGCGCGTCGCCGACGCCGACGATCCCCGCGACGGACTCCCTGGACGGCATCACCGTGACAGGGGAGCGGCTGGAGTCGGCGAAGCTCCAGTTCGACAAGCCGCTGCGGATCGACCAGTCGCGGTCGAAGGTGATCGAGAAGGGCTCCGGCCCCGCGTCGGTGGCCGATGGCTACGTGACCCTCCACTACGAGGGCGTCAACGCCCGGACCGGCGAGACCTTCGACGAGTCCTTCAGCGAGGGCAACCCCGTCACCTTCCCGCTCACCGGTGTGATCGCCGGCTTCCAGAAGGGGCTCACCGGCCAGCAGCCCGGCAGCCGGGTGCTGATCGCGATCCCCGGCCAGGACGGCTACGACGAGGCCTACCGGGTCGACCCGTCCTACGCGCCGCAGGGCTACCAGCTGTTCGACACCCTGCTGTTCGTGGTGGACGTGGTCTCGGTGTCGCTGACGGAGCCGTCCGGCGAGGTGGTCACACCGCCCGCGGGCCTGCCCCAGGTCAGCGCCGGCACCGGCCGCCCGACCGTCACGATCCCGTCGGGAGCCGCGCCGACGAAGATGGTGGCCCAGACCCTGATCGAGGGCACCGGTCCCAAGGTCAAGGCCGATGACACCATCCTGGCCCGCTACGTCGGAGTCTCGTGGAAGACCGGCGAGGTCTTCGACGACGGCTTCGCGACGCCGACCGAGGGTGCCCTGGCCGACCTCATCCCCGGCTGGACGAAGGGACTCCTCGGCAAGCCGGTCGGCTCCCGGGTGCTGCTGGTGCTGCCGCCCGCCGACGGCTTCCCCGAAGGTTCCAACAAGCCCGCGGTGGAGAAGGGCGACACCGTGGTCTACGTCGTCGACCTGTTGTTCGCCTACGCCGGCTGACCGCGGGGCGATGACCGGCGGAGCGGGTTCGGCCGACCTTGTCGAGCAGGGACCGCGGCCGCCGCGCCGACCGCTGCTGGTCGCGGTCGGGACGCTTGCCGTCCTGCTCACCGGCGTGGTGGGCCTGCTGGTCGCCCGCTCCCACCCCGCCCTGGACGAGCGCTGGATGACCGCCGCGGTCGGGCTGCGCGGCCAGCCGTGGGACAGTCTGGCCTTCGCCCTCGACCTGCTCGGTGGCAGTGTGGTCGGGGTCTTCGTGGTTCCGCTGGCGGTGACCGCCGCGCTGGTCCGGTGGCGCGGACGCTGGCCCGCAGCCTTCTTCCTGGTCGCCTCCGCGGCGAGTGCGCTGGTGGTGCAGGTCCTCAAGGTGGTCTTCGACAGGGCGCGCCCGGAGGACATGCTCGTCATCTCGGACAAGGGTTCCTTCCCGTCGGGCCACACCGCGAACGCTGCGACCATGGCGATCGCCCTGGGGGTGATCCTGCCCCGGGTGTGGGTGTGGATCGCCGGAGCGGTGTACGCCGTGCTGATGGCCCTGAGCCGTACCTACCTGGGTGCGCACTGGCTGACCGACACCGTCGGCGGGTTGCTGGTCGGGGCCGGCGTGGCGGTGCTCTGCTGGGCGGTGTTCAGCCTCCGGCTGGTCACCCCGTCCCTGCCACCGCCGGGCCGCCCCGAGGTCGACGGCGCACCGGCAGGGGAGAACTCAGCCGAGGTCGTCGACGACCCAGGGTTGCCGGGGGAGTAGCGCAGGATCCCACCGGTCCAGCAGGAGCGCGGTGGTCACCGGCTCGCCCGGTTCGGACAGCCCGAGGCTGGTGGACAGGATCCCCAGCACCCCGGCGGCGTCGATGCCCAGCCCTGCCAGGTCGGCCAGCGTGACCGCCCCGTCCCGTTTCGCCAGCCTTGTGCCTGCCCGGTTCACCGCCAACGGGACGTGACCGTAGGCCGGAGCCACGCCGCCGAGCAGCGCCGCCAGCCAAGCCTGCCGCGGCGCCGACGACAGCAGGTCATCGCCGCGCACCACCTGGTCGACGCCCTGGGCGAGGTCGTCCACCACCACCGCGAAGTTGTAGGCCCAGACGCCGTCGTTGCGGCGTACCACGAAGTCGTCGACCTGGCCGGTGACCTCACCCGCCCAAAGGTCGGTGACGGTGGTGACCGCGTGGTCGGCGCGGATCCGCAGCGCCGGCGGCTGCTCGCTGCGCCGGGCCTGCCGCTGCGCCTCGGTCAGGTTCCGGCAGGTACCGGGGTAGGGACGCAAGCCGTCGCCGTGCGGCGCCGAGGCTGCCTCGGCGATCTCGCGCCGGGTGCAGAAGCACTCGTACAGCCGGTCGGCCAGTCCTGCCGCGGCGTCGGAGTAGGCGTCCAGGCGCTCGGTCTGGCGCAGCGACGGCGGATCGAAGTCGATTCCCAGCGCCCCCAGGTCGGCCACCTGGCCCGCCGCCACCTCGCCGGCGGCGGCGACCCGGGCCTGGTCGAGGTCCTCGATCCGCAGCAGGAACCGACGGCCGGTGCCGCGGGCCATCAGCCAGGCCACCAGCGCAGTCCGCAGGTTGCCGAGGTGCAGCGCGGAAGTGGGGCTCGGCGCGTATCGTCCGGCCATCCCACCTCCTCACAGCCCAGTCAAGCAGACACCGTCGCCCGGATGGTCGCTTGACCGGCCGGCCCGCCGCTGCGCTGCTAGCCTCACATCGTCCGAGTACCGAGGAAGGCCATGGCGCAACGCAAGTCAGAGCGGATCATGAACCTCACGATCTGCCTGCTGCTGGCGCGCCGGTTCGTGGACAAGGCGTACATCCGTGAGGTCATCGAGGGCTACCGCGGCCTCAGTGACCAGGCCTTCGAACGCAGCTTCGAGCGCGACAAGGACGAGCTGCGCAGGATGGGAGTGCCGGTCGAGACCGGCTCCAACGACCCGCTGTTCCCCGACGAGGTCGGCTACCGGATCCGGCGGGCCGATTTCGAGCTGCCGCCGATCGATTTCACCCCGGTCGAGGCCGCCGTGCTGGGGCTCGCCTCACGAGTGTGGGAGTCCGCCACCCAGGCCGACCAGGCGGTGTCCGCGATGGCGAAGCTGCGCGCCGCGGGGGTCGACCCCGACCCAACGCGGGTCGACGGGCTGACCCCGGTCGTGGGCGCCAGGGAGCCCGCCTTCGAGGCGCTCTGGGAGGCCTGCCTCGACCGCCAACCGGTCGGCTTCGACTACCGCGGCCAGACCCGGCGGGTGGAACCGTGGACCATGACCTACCGCCGCGGCGCCTGGTACCTGCTGGCCTTCGACCGCGATCGCGGCGCCCAGCGGGTGTTCAAGGTCGCGCGCGTGGGACCGGGCGTCTCCCGGCTCGGCAAGGCCGGGTCGTACACAGTCCCCACCATCGACACCGACGACCTGCTCGCCAGCCTTGAGCCGTCCCCGCCGGACTCGGTGGCGGAACTGGCGATCCGCGGCGACCGGGCGCCCACGCTGCGTCGTCGGGCCCGTCCGGTGGAGGGGGAGACCGCCGACCTGCCGCCCGGTTTCGCGCGCTACGAGGTCGACTACGCGATCGGGGGAGATCTGGTGGGGGAGGTCTGCTCCTACGGGCCGGACGTCCTGGTGCTCTCCCCACCCGACCTGCGGGAGGCAGTGATGGCGCAACTTCAGTGGATCGGGGGTGGCCGTCGTGGCGTCCAGTGAACAGGTGAACCGGCTGCTGGCCCTCGTCCCCTACCTGCAGGCCCGGCCCGACGGGGCCGGTCTGGCCGACACCGCTGCCGCCTTCGGAGTCTCCGAGAAGCAGTTGCTCGCCGACCTCGAGGTGTTGTGGTGCTGCGGCCTGCCGCAGGGACTGCCCGGCGACCTCATCGAGGTCGACATCGAGGGGGCCCGGGGAGGCTGGATCCGGCTGTCCAACGCCGAGTACCTGAGCCGGCCGCTGCGCTTCTCTCCGGATGAG
>JAEYUH010000082.1 GCA_023432725.1 Actinomycetes bacterium
CTCACCGCATCCTGCGCGTTCTGCGTCGACATGAACAGCTACCGGGCCGGGGATGCCGGCGTCAGCGACGCGGAGCTGCGGGCGCTCCAGGAGGGCACGGAGGAGGGCGTTGCCACCCTGACCGAGCGCGAGCGGACGGCGATCGCGTACGCCAGGGCGATCTCGTCCACGCCCTTGACCTTCGATGAGCGCCTCACCCAGCGGCTGCGCGACCAGTTCGTCGAGCGCGAGATCGTCATCCTGGCCACCACTGCCGCCCAGGTGAACTACTGGGCCCGCACCATCCAGGCGCTGGGCATCCCGCCCGCGGGCTTCTGCGACGTTCCCCGGCCAGGGCCCGCCCCCGCGAGCTGAGCGGCACCTGCCGCGGCTCAGTGGTTGTCCGCGGTGCGGTAGCGCCAGATCGTGACGGCGATCCCCACGGTGGCGGTGACGAGCAGCACCACCCAGCTGTGCGGCGGAACCCCGGCCTCGTCGATGTTCGCGGCGACGAGCACCGACCAGGGGAACCAGCTGGCCCACCCGGTCTGGCCGAGCAGCTGACCGGCCAGCAGGAGGGCCATGGCGACCCCGATCGGGGCGAGGTAGCCGCGGGTCCACACCGTCAGCAGGGCTACCGGCGTGCCGGCCAGCCAGGTGACGGCGATCGCAGCGGCGGTCTCGGCCAGCAGCCCCGGCAGCGTGCCGCCGGTGAAGCCGGTGAGCCCGAGCGCCAGCCCGACCGCGATCGCTTCCGCCAGGGTGATGACGGCGATCACCACCCACCAGGCGAGTGAGAGGGCGAATTTGGCGACGGCGAAACGGTGGCGCGGGATCGGGAAGGTGAACAGCGCGGTGGCGGTGTGATCGCTGTATTCGCGGCCGAACAGGTAGGTCATGATGAACGCCAGCACCAGCCAGCCGGCGGACCCGATGATGAGCACGACGAAGGAGCTGTAGACCGGCCAGGTCGCTTCGACCCCGCTGAGTTCGGCCTTGGCGCCGAGCATCCCGGTGCGGGCGGCACGCTCGGGGTCCTGGACGATCCAGATCAGCAGGGCGATGCCGAGCGGCCCGGCCAGGAGGGCGCAGAGGGTTCCCCAGACGACCGGGGCGCGGCGCAGCTTGAGCAGCTCGGTGATCAGGACGGTGCGCATCTCACGCCGCCTCGTCCGCGCCGCCGGTACGGGCGACGAAGTAGCGTTCAAGCTCCAGTCCGAGCAGGGCGTCGGCCCGCTCCTGGTCGGTAAGGGCAGCCAACGAGTGCTCGCGGGCCCTGGTGATGAGCTCTGTGCGCGGGAGCTCCTCGACCAGTCTGCCGGCGTGGATGATGCCGACCCGGTCGGCGAGCTGCGCCACCTCGGCGAGCAGGTGGGAGGACAGGAAGACGGTGACGCCGCGGTCGTCGGCCAGCGTCCGCAACAGCCGGCGCAGCTCGATGATCCCGGCCGGGTCGAGCCCGTTGGCGGGCTCGTCGAGGATCAGGATCGACGGGTCGCGCACCAGGGCCTGGGCCAGGCCGACGCGTTGTCGGTTGCCGAGGGAGATCTGCTGGTAGCGGCGGTGGAGGACCGGCTGCAGGCTGAACTGCTCGACCAGGTCGGTGACGCGGCGCTCGGCAGTGCCGGTGAGGCGGCGGTGGAGCTCGAGGTTCTCGGCGACCGTCAGGTTGGGGTAGGCGGAGGCGGTCTCGACCAGGGAGCCCACCTCGGCCAGCCAGTCCGTTGCTCCGGGGACGACGGGGTGGCCCTGGACCTCAACCTCCCCTGCCGTGGGCCCCACGAGGCCCAGCAGCAGGCGGATGGTGGTGGTCTTGCCGGCGCCGTTGCGTCCGATGAACCCGTACACCTCGCCGGGCCACACGGTGAGGTCGAGGGAGTCGACTGCAGTGACCTGGCCGTAGGACTTGGTCAGCCCTCGAGTCTGGATGGCGGGATGGGTGGTGTCCACTGTGCTCCTTCCCGAGCGATGGGACGTGGTCAGTCGGTCGAGGCGTGGGGGCGGCTGTTGTCGACCACGAGGTCTGCCTGCCCTGCCGGGTCGCAGGTGGCGATGTACTGCAGTTGGACGGTCGCCGATGGCAGGCTGGACGCGGAGCGCGGATCGGGATCGCTCCCTCGCAGCTCGTGCAGGCGGGCGTACGCCTGCTCGATCGGCACCTCCAGCCATACGGAGTAGTCCCAGGCGCGCGGGACTCCTGCGGCGATGAGCGAGGGGTGGTGGAGGAACAGGCCGTCCACGATCACGACCGCCTCTTCGGGGGCGCAGGCCCACCGTCCGGGCTGGTGGCCGGCGGGGGCCGTGCGGTAGCGGCCTGACCCGTCTCGGGCCAGCGGCTGGAGCACGTCTTCCACCGCGGCGGCGAAGGCCGCAGCCCCCGGAAGGGCGGGCTCGTCGGGGGAGAGGTACTCATCCATCGGGATGCGGATCACCTTGAGCCCGCACTCGGAGATCAGGCCGCCCAGTTCGTCGGCGAAGGTGGACTTCCCCGAACCGGCGATGCCGTCGACACCCACCAGGGTGCGTCCCGGCCGCAGTCGGATCCTCGACCGGAGCCAGCGCAGGGCGTCCCAGCCAGGCAGCGGGCCCAGCGGCGCGCGGAGGTCAGTCGCGGTCATCAACGTCCCCGATCGGTGCGACGTCGAGGTCCACGACGCCGTCGCGGTTCATATCGGCGGAGCGCCACTGACGGGCGTCCCAGTGCAGGGTGGCGGCGCCCAGTACCGCCGCGATCAGGCTTGCTGCCAGGATCCCGACCTTGGCTGCCACCCGGTGGCCCTCGTCGTCGAACGACAGTTCGGCGATCAGCAGCGACACTGTGAATCCGATGGCGCAGAGGAAGCCGATCGGCAGGAGATCCCGGACCCCGATCGCATCAGGCAGCCGCAGCGGGGTGAGGCGGACAGCCAGGGCGGTGGTGCCGAGCACGCCCAGCAGCTTCCCGGCGACCAGCCCGATCCCGACCGCCAGCAGCACGGGCAGGTCCGGGTCGGCGCCCCGGTCGCCGACAAGGGTCACGCCGGCGGCGAAGAAGGCGAAGACCGGCAGCGCGATCCCTGCCGACCAGGGTCGAACCAGGCCCTCGAACTGGTGGGTGCGAGGCGGGACGGGGCCTCGCGCCCTCGCCGGGACCGCGAGCCCGAGCAGCACACCCGCGATCGTGGCGTGAACCCCGCTGGCGTGCATGAGGGTCCAGGCGAGCACGACTACCGGCACCAGGAGCCACCACCGCAGCCGGCGGGCCCGCACCAACAGGGCGAAGACCGCCACCGCCGCGAACGCCGCGAGCAGCATCCACAGATCGATGGCGTCGGTGTAGAAGACCGCGATGACAATGATCGCCAGCAGGTCATCGACCACCGCGAGAGTGAGCAGGAAGGTCCGCAGCGCGCGCGGCAGGCCGCGTCCGAAGACCGCGAGCACCGCGAGAGCGAAGGCGATGTCGGTGGCGGTGGGGATCGCCCAGCCGGAGAGGGCGCCTGGCTCGCCCGACCCCAGGACGATCGCGGCGTAGATGAGTGCGGGCACCAGCATGCCGCCGATCGCGGCGAGCACGGGGACGCCGGCCTCCCGCGGTCGACGCAGGCTCCCGACTACCAGTTCGTGCTTCAGTTCGACACCCACGACGAAGAAGAAGACCGCCAGCAGTCCGTCCGCCGCCCAGCTGGAAAGCGACAGGTCAAGGTGGAGGGACTCGGGCCCGATCCGCCACCCGGCGATCGCGTGGTAGACGTCCTGCCAGGGGGAGTTGGCCCACAGCAGGCCGATCAGGGCCGCACCGATCAGCAGCAGGCCGCCGTTGGAGTCCCGCGTCACGAACTGCCGGATCCGCTCCGGCCGCCTGGTGGCGGGGCCCGTCGAGTTGGTCATGTCTGTCCTCAGCCGACGAGGCACCCTTCGGGTGAAGGGCACCGATCGCCGACCAGGCTTCCCGGCACACCAACTGGAAGGCTACACCCGCCCGGCGGTCAGGGGGAGGTGGCGGGAGCCGTCGTGTCGAGCCAGTCGGCCATGACGGTGAGGGCCAGACCGAGGTTCCCCATCTGGCAGTGGTTCTCAGCGTGCTCGGCGCGGGTGAACACCCGTCCGGTCACGGAGCGGGCGTTGACCAGGGCGGCCCGCTGCAGCCGGTAGAGCTTCACGGGCTGGAACCTGTCCCGCTCGCCCGCCATCAGCAGGACGTCCTGAGCGACGAGCGCCGAGTTCAGGTGGCGTTCGTTCATGCCAAGGAGCCAGTGGGCAGCGGCGGACGGCTCGGCATCCAGCTGGTTCGTGATGTACAGGGCGTGGCGGACCGTGTGATGAAGGACGGGGAAGGCGCGCATCCGGACCCGGATCGACCAGTCCAGCAGCGCGGGCCTGGCCAGCATGGCGTCGAGCATCCGGCGCACCAGCGGGCCTGCCGCCACGACGAGGTCGTACAGCGGCGGGTCCACGATGAGCCGGGTGATCCGCTTCTCGAAGGCCGCTGCACGGACGCACCAGTAGCCGCCGAACGAGATCCCGAGCAGCGTGACGTCGTCCAGGCCGAAGTGGTCGAGTACCGCCCCGACCGGCTTCTCCCAGTCGTGGTCGTGGGCCAGGCCGTGGCGGCGGTGGGCGCCTCCCTGTCCCGGCCCCTCGAAGGCCACCACGTCGTAGCCACGGTCGGCCAGTGCCCGCCAGAAGCAGAAGAACTCCTCGACGAACGAGTCAAAGCCCCCGTGCGCGACCACCGTCCCCCGGGACGGACCGACGGCAGGCAGCCTGAGGGTGGGGAGGAACCCGGCGCCGTAGGGCACGAGATCGCGGTGGAGCCCTTCGTCGGCGAACCCCTTGTCGAAGGCGTCAATGAACTGCTCGTACAGCGCGGCCTTGTCAGGGTCGGCCGGATCAGTGAGGAACTCCGCCGCGCGGTAGCCGAACGCGGCATTGCGCCACCGACCTTCGCGGGCGGCCTGGTCGGCCAGCCGGCTGAACACCGGCTTGTTGTCCTGGACCCGGCGGATCGACCGTCCGGCCACCTCCAGGTCCTCCGGCCGGGAGTAGCCCAGCGAGTACCAGCGGTTCAGTTGGTAGTTGACGAAGCCGACCCGGCTGAACCGTCGGAACCCCACCGGCAATCCGGACACACCGCACCCCCGCCCGAGGTCGATGTGCTGAGACTACAGCCGGCGGCCGTCTCGGTCACCGTGTGTGGCCGGCTGATCACATGGTCGGGTGTCGAGTCTGCGGGCTCGCCCTATCCGACCAGGTCCGCCGCCGAGGCGTGGCCGGGCATCAGGGCGAGCAGGACATTGTTGATGACGATCAGCACGGCGAACACACCCGCCAGTCTGGGATGACCGGCGAGAGCCAATGCTCCAGCCGCGCCCAACAGGGCCAGCGAGCCGATCACCTCACGGACCGACGGTGCAATCGGGTTCGTGGCCCCCGGTGCGACGACGAGCGCCCAGAACAGGACGAGTGCGGCCGGTGCGCCAATGGCGACCAGCCAGCGAGCCGGGCCCTCTGAGCTCTGGAGCCCGGCTGAGGCGAGGGCCGCGAGGCCAGCGAGCTCGAGAGCGAACCGGAGGGCGAGATTGGCGGTGGCGATCATGACCTTGCTCCTTCTGTCAGCTATGATTGCTAACATAGATAGCCATCATAGCTAATGTCAATAGCCATTGGAGAGCCATGCCGACCCCGTCACGAACCTCCCTCGACGCCATCGTCGCCGCCGGACGGGCCATCGTCGCCGAAGAAGGCGTCGCCGGGCTGACGATGCAGCGGGTCGGCGAGGCTGTCGGCGTCCGGGCCCCATCGCTGTACAAGCACGTGCCGAGCCGTGCCGCCCTGATCCGGCTGGTCGCGGAGGACCTGGTGGACGATATTGCGCGGCAACTCGACGCCGCCGCCAGCACGGGCGACCCCAGGCAGGACCTTCGTGCGCTGGCGCTCACCCTTCGAGCGTTCGCGCTGGGGGACCGTCACGGCTTCGACCTGCTCTTCACGCCCCTGCCAGCTGACGCCGCGCCGGACACCTCCACCTTCGCAGCAGCCGCCGGCCCGGTCCTCCGGGTCGCCACCACGCTTGCGGGCCCCGACCGCGGCCTTGACGCCGCCCGCACCGTCACGGCGTGGGCCTCGGGCTTCCTCAGGATGGAGCTGTCTGGTGACTTCCAGCTCGGCGGGGACATCCCGGGGGCCTTCGAGTTCGGCCTCCGGACGCTCATCGCCGGCCTGGACCATCGAGAGACCTAAGGGAGAACCGCTGATTGGCGGACTTGCGTTCGCGGAGATGTACATTTGCGCTGTTTCAGCAGGTAACGTTGTGCGACATGAGCGACATGAGTGTGAGCGATGCCCGAGCGCGTCTGGCAGACGTTGTGGACGCGGCGAGGGTTGGTCATGACCCGGTCTACCTGACTCGTCGGGGGCAGCGGGTGGCTGCGGTCATCGCCTCCGAGGACCTGGACCGCCTGATCGCCGCTGCCGAGGATCTGGCCGACATCGAGGCGGCCCGTGCCGCCCGTGCCGAGATCGCCGAGGGTGAGCCGGCGATCCCGTGGGAGCAGGTCAGGGCCGACCTCGGCCTGACATGACCTACCGCGTCGAGGTCGCTGCTGCGGCTGTGCGGCAGTTGCGCAAGCTGGACCGTCCCGCCCAGCGCCGGGTGCAGGCGGCTATCGAGCTGTTGGCAGCCGAGCCCCGACCGAAGGGAGCCAGAAAACTCGTCGGCGGGGACGGCGCATGGCGCGTCCGCACTGGCGACTACCGAATCGTCTACGAGATCCACGACCACGTGCTGCTTGTCCTCGTCATCGCCGTCGGACACCGAGGAGAGATCTACGACCGTCGATAGCCCGGTACCCGGACTTGGCCGCGGTGTGCGAGGGTACCCTCCGCCGCTACGGCGACAACTGGGTCGTCCAGAGGGGGTTCGAAAAGGGCGGCGATTGCTGCGGGCGGCTCAGACCTCGGTGAGTCGCAGCCCGTCGATCGGCACCCTCTCCCACACCTCGAACGGGTCGTCGGCGACAGCCGCCCTGGCAATCGGGGCCAGCGCGATGAAGTCCGCTTCCGACGCGAAGGTTGCCAGCCCCACCAGACGATCCGATCCGGCATCGGCGAGGGTGTGTACCGACACCAGGCCGGGACTTCCGGCGATAGCGGCGCCGTACCGGTGCATCGAGGCGATGAGCGCCTCGCGGTGCTCGGGGTGCGGGTGGTGCACCGACATCAGGACAAACATGGCAGTCAGGGTACGCCGCAGCCCACTGCCCCGTCGGTACCCGGAATGCCACGCAAACAGTTAGTCAGATCCATGTTGGTGGGGCTGAACTCATTCGGTTGATGGGCGACGGTTCTACTTCGGTTGATCCTTGACACTCGGGTTCACGTTACGTTGCCCTCCTGGGACTTGGACTCGTTTCACTCTGATCTCTCCTTCGCTCTTGCGTTGCTCTGTGCGTAGCAGGGTGTCGCCGTCGTAGAACTGCAGGACGTGGTCGGTCACCCACACATCGATCGGGCGGCCCGCGGCCGCGACACCCAGGCATACCTGTTGCCACTGGACACACACCGCCCCGACGGCGCTGGCCCGCCGCGTCACCCAGCTGCCGTCGCCGCGATCGGTGTCGGGACGTAGCGACACCGCGGGCCGCCTGATTGGGGTGACTGGGGCCGGGGCGTCGGTGAGGAACCTGTCCGCCGGGGTGGCCATGTCCAACGCTTGGTGCGGGCGGCGCTGGTTGTACTCGGCGACCCACTCATCGAGTTCGGCCTGGGCAGCCACGATCGAGGTGAACACCCGGTCGGTACGGAACTCGGTCCGCAACGCCCGATGGAACCGTTCCACCTTCCCGGTCGTGGTCGGCGAACGCGGCTTGGTCAACAGGTGCTCGACGCCATGCTCACGGCAGGTCCGGTCGAACAACACCTCCACCGGCGGCCGGTTGAACCGGCCGGTGAACACCTTCCCGTTATCGGTCAGGATCTGTTCGGGCACCCCGTACCGCTCGAATGCGGCCACCAGGCCCGCCACCACCCGCTGCGACGACTCCCGAGGCATCAACAACGCCGACACGCAGAACCGGGAATGGTCATCGACCCCGGTCAACGCCTTGGCCTTGGTCCCATCAGCCAGCAGAAACCCGCCCACGGTGTCCATTTGCCACAACTCCATGGGTTTGCCGCGCTCCCACCGCTTCCACCGCCGATCCCGGCGACGTGACGCCCCAGGATCGATCAGATTCAACCGGGACAAGGCCCGATACACCGCCGATTCCGAAGGCGCCGGGTCAACGCCCCGCCTAGCGATCTCGAACACCAGCCGGCGCGGACCCCACCCCGGATGCTGCCGGCGCAGATCCACCACCGCCACCTCGACCTCGGCCGCCATCTGGTGCGGACACGACCGCGGTCGGTGCGACCCATCAGCCAAGCCCTCCAGCCCACCGGCCTCGTACCTGGCCAGCCAGGTGTGCACGGTTTGCCGTGACACCCCGAACCGGGCCGCCACATCGGTCACCGTCTCACCGTCGCTGATCACAGCCAGCACGGCCTGATATCGCTGCTCCGCCACACTCATCTCCCGCATACGGGAGTGTCAAGGATCAGCCGAAGTAGGTGTCAACCATCACCCGAACCACTGTCAGGCATCAGCCGAAGCCCAAACGTCAAGCTTCAGCCGAAGCACCACACCATGTTGGTGGGGCGGGCGGGGCTCGAACCCGCGACCCAGGGATTATGAGTCCCCTGCTCTGACCGGCTGAGCTACCGCCCCCGAAC
>JAEYUH010000319.1 GCA_023432725.1 Actinomycetes bacterium
AAGAACCAGAACAGGTGCTGCCACAGGATGGCGCCGCCGGTGGCCGGGTCGAGGATGTGGGTGCCCATCGACCGTTGGGCCTCGAGCACCAGCAGGCCCGCCGCCAGCACCGGGAAGCAGATCAGCACCATGATCGAGGTGACAAGGATGTTCCAGGTGAAGATCGGCATCCGGAACATGGTCATGCCGGGGGCCCGCATGGTGAGGATCGTGGTGACGAAGTTCACCGCGCCGAGGATGGTGGACAGGCCCATCACGTACAGGCCCATCACCCACAGGTCGCCGCCGATCCCGGGGGTGTTGATCGCGTCCGAGAGCGGGACGTACGCGAACCAGCCGAAGCTCGCGGCGCCGTCAGGGGTCAGGAAACCGGCGCAGGCGGTCAGCGAGCCGAACAGGTAGGTCCAGTAGCTGAAGGCGTTCATCCGCGGGAAGGCCACGTCGGGTGCGCCGATCTGCAACGGCATGATCGCGTTGGCGAAGGCCGCGAACATCGGGGTCGCGAACATCAGCAGCATGATCGTGCCGTGCATGGTGAACAGCTGGTTGAAGGTCTCGTAATGCACCAGTTGCAGCCCGGGGAAGGCGAGCTCGGCCCGCATCAACAGGGCGAGGATGCCGCCGAAGGCGAAGAACAGCAGCGCCGTGACGAAGTACATGTTGCCGATCAGCTTGTGATCGGTGGTGGTGAGCAGCTTCATCGCCAGCGACCCCCACTGCCGCCGCTCGGCAATGGTCGGGGCGTCCTCGATGGTCACGCGTGCGACGCTCATCAGCCGTGCTCCCTCGTGGCGGGCACCGTCGGGACGGTGTTCGGGTACGCGGGCGCGAGAACCTCGCCGACCTGGCCTGCGGCCTTCAACTCATTGAGGTGGGCCAGGTATTCGTCCTCGCTGACCACGTGGACGTTGAACAGCATCGCCGCGTGGTAGGTGCCGCACAACTCGGCGCACCGCCCGGTGAAGCTGCCGAGCTTGGTGGGCGTGACGTCGAACGAGTTGGGGTGGCCGGGGATGACGTCCAGCTTGAAGTAGAAGTCGGGGATCCAGAAGGAGTGGATCACGTCGGCCGAGACCAGGTTGAACCTGACCGACCTGTCGACCGGCAGGTACAGGTCGGGCAGCTGGTCCATGGTGCCCTTGGTGTGGACGACCGCGCCGACGGCAGGGTTCTGCTCCTCCATGTAGCTGAAGGTCCACGACCACTTCTGGCCGACCACGTTGACGGTGTGGTCGGGCGCGGCCTCCTTGGCGAGCACCCCGTTCTGGGCCTGCACCGTGTAGAAGAACAGCACCCCCACGATCAGGAACGGCACCAGGGTGTAGAGCAGTTCCATGGGCAGGTTGTAGCGCGACTGCCGCGGAATCTCGTCGGCGGCGGCGTCGCGGCGGCGGCGGTAGCGCAGTGCGGCCCAGCCGATCAGCGCCCAGACGAAGACCCCCACGACCATGGACGCGACCCACGACCAGGTCCACAGATCGCCGATGAACACCGCACGGTCACTGGCCGCCTCGGGCAGCCCGGCACGACCCCACTGGGCCACGGTGTCGGCGCTGCAGCCGGTGAGCACGACAGTCCCCAATGCGGCGGCGCCCAGCGCCGGCCATCGCCTGCGTGCGCGGTTCGTCAACAGCCCCACCTGGATGCCTTTCGAGTCGCGTTCCCTGTCGGTTACGGCACGATACCCATCCACCATTCGCGCCGCGCCAGTGGGCACGGCACGATGGGCAAAACTGATCAGGCGGCGAGTTGCCTCAGTGGAAGCTGTCCCCGCAGGCGCAGGACCCGCCGGCATTGGGGTTGTCGATGGTGAACCCCTGCTGCTCGATGGTGTCGACGAAATCGATCGTGGCACCCATCAGGTACGGCGCGCTCATCCGGTCGGTCACCACGTTGACCCCGAAGAAGTCGCTGACGACATCGCCGTCGAGCTCGCGGTCGTCGAGGGCCAGCTGGTAGCGCAGCCCGGAGCAGCCGCCCGGCGCCACAGAGATCCGCAGCGCGAGGTCGTCGACGCCCTCCACCTCCAGCAGCTGCCTCACCTTGGCCGCAGCGACCTCGGTGAGCGAAATGCCATCGGCCACGGTGTGCTGGTCAACAGTCATGTTTGGGATCCCTTCCCCGGCTTGGTGTACTTCGTCCAACCCGCTCCCGGGGTTGCGTATTCCTGCCGTGTCAGTCTATGCGAGGCTCTGACAAGGCTGTCCAGCTTCCCGCTACCCGGCTGGCGGCGGCCGTGAGCACCTCGGGAAGCGGCCCGACCCCGGTCGCGTACGCGGCCTCGACGCCGAAGGTGCGCATCTCCCGGCGGCTCACCGAGGATTCCACGGCGAACAGCAGGCAGGGCCGCTCCGCCGCCACGGCGAGGTCGGCGACGTAGCGCACCACCTCGCCGCCCCAGTTCCCGATGTGGAACGAGGTGCAGCCGGTGGCGACCGCGTCGGCCAGGGCCATCGTCCGCTCGAGGCCTGCCAGTTCGGAGCACAGCGCCGCGCCGCGCAGCACCCGTCCGCCGAGCGCACGGACGGCGGCCGCCGCTCCGCCCGCCGCTCCGCAGCCCGGGCCGTCAGCCACCCCGAGCCGACCCAGCCAGTGGGTCATCGCCGCTTCGGCTGCGAGCAGCTCGGCCGGATCGAGCCGGGCGTCGTAGCCACGGCGCGCGACTGCTCCCTGCAGGCCCAGCAGGCCCAGTCCCGTCTCGTCGCCCGGAACCACGCCGATGACCTCCACCCCGCGCAGCCGTTCCCCGACCTCCCCGAGGGAGAGCTCGCCCACCTGAGCGAGCCCTGCCAGGCCGCCGGTCAGACCACCGGAGGCGGTGGCCCCCAGGGCGGCGAGCAGGCCCGCGCCCCCGTCGAGGGCAGTGGTTGCGGTGAGGTCGACGACCAGTCGCCGCAGCGGCGCAGCACTGTCGAGACAGCTGGCCAGCCAGCGCCCCAACCCGGTCGACGTCGCTGCGGCGTCCCAGCCCGGCCCGGACTCGGAGCCGGAGATCCCGACCGCGAGGGTGCCCTCGGCCACCATCGACCACCCGGCCTCCTCGACCTGCAGCTGACCGCCCAGCAATCGGGCCAGCGCCGCCCCCAGCGGTGGGCCGGCGTCGGCGACGGGAACCACCGCCACGTCGGCCAGGTCGGCCCAGCCCTGGGCGATCGCCACCCCTGCGGCGTGGGAATCCAGCTCGCCGACGGCGTCGGAGGCCACCACCACCCGCACCCGACGGCTCATCGCCGGACTCCCGGTGGTTGCTCGAAGCGGTCGGGCTCGCCGGTGTCGGCGACGTACCCCGGGGGCTCGGCGGTCAGCAGTGCGCCGGTCGCCGCGTTCCGCAGCAACTGCTCGGATTCGGCCCGCCAGCGACGCAGCGCGGCCCGTGCCGGTGGGGCGGCGGCCAGCTGGTCGGGCAGGGCGAGCAGCGCCTCGCGCTCGGCCCGGAACTCCTCCACCTGCGCGCGCACGGCGGCCCCGAGCTCGGCGAGCTGGCGGTGCTCGGCCGCCAGTTCGGCGTCCAGCCGGGCGGCGGCCACGGCGGCGTCAGGGTCGGGCAGCGGTCCCTTTCCGATCGCGAGCCGCCGCCGGCGGGCGGCCACCTGCTCACTCTCGGCACGGATCTCGTGCAGCCACGCCAGCCGCTGCTGGTAGGCGACGGTGAGCGCGTCCTGCCACTGCTCGGTCTCGACCGGGTCGGCGAGGAGCGCGCCGAGCCGCGTCAGCAGTCCCGCCATCGCCGCCTCCGTCCTGCACGGTCCGACATGACCGGCACGGGTTCGTCACCTAAGATGACGAAGTCATAGTCGCACCACCCAAAGGTTTGAAGTGGCACTGTTCCGGCCCTACCAGCGCACCGAAGCCCCGGCCGAGGAGCCCGCGACCCCTGCGTCCGATTCTGCCAAACCCGCAGGCAAGGCGGCGCC
>JAEYUH010000124.1 GCA_023432725.1 Actinomycetes bacterium
CACCGAGGTGCTGATCGCCGCCGGGTACACCGTCCTGGTGTACTCGATCGCCGACAACGTCCGGCTGCTGCGCCGGGCGCTGGCGGGCGGGGCGGCCGGGGTGGCGCGCAAGGCCGACCCGATCAGCCAGACGCTGGCCTCCATCGAGGCCGTGGCGGCCGGCCAGATGGTGCTCTCCCAGGAGATCCTGGGCCTGATCGAGGGCGACCAGGGCTATGTCGCTGCGAACCTCGGCCCGAGGGAGCGCGAGGTGCTGGCGCTCTACACCGGCGGGATGGAGGTGCCCGAGGTGGCCGAGCGGCTGGGCATCGCAGAGAACAGCGTCAAGGAGTACCTCAAGCGGATCCGGGTGAAGTACACCAACGTCGACCGGCCGGCGGCCAGCAAGCTCGACCTGTTCCGCCGGGCGATCGAGGACGGCATCGTGCCGCCGGTCGAGCCGCGCCGGTAGCGGACCCGGTCAGTACCAGCCGTGGGAGCGCTTGAAGCCCCACGCGCTGCACGGGGTGCCGTAGCGCTGCTTGACGTAGCCGAGGCCCCACCTGATCTGGGTGGCGGGGTTGGTGCGCCAGTCGGCGCCCGCTGAGGCCATCTTCCGGCCGGGCAGGGCCTGCGGGATGCCGTAGGCGCTGGAGCGCGGGTTGTCGGCGTACGGGTTCCACCGGCTCTCGCGCATGATGATCGCGTCGTAGCAGCCGAACTGTTCCTCGCCCCAGCCGTACTTGTTCAGCATCATCTGGCGTGCGATCTCGCGCGGGGTGGTGGCAGTCTCAGGGTCGTAGCCGAGCGCGGCGATCTTCTGCTGCTCGAGCGCATTGAGGGTGCCGAGCCTGACCTCCACCGCTACCGAGCGGCGGGCCATCAACGCCTCGCGCTGGGCCTGCAGCTCGGTGATGTCGAGTGAGGTCTCCGGCTGGGCCACCGACGGCAGCGCGGTGAGCCGCAACTCGTCGAGCTGGGCGGCCGCGGCGGATGGTCCACCAACCAGACCGGCGGCGGAGAGTGCGAGCCCTGTGGCCGCTGCCGCCACGAGGGCAGCGAAGCGGAACCTGAGAGACAACGGCACGGATCAGAGTGTGCCACACAGATTCCGTTAAGGAGAACTTAAGCTTCAACTGGCTCAGGATCTGGGGCCCTCATCCGCGCCGACGGTTCAGCGGGGCCGTCCGGCCTAGAGCCGGCGGAGGAAGTCGGGATCGTCGTCGGGCGCCTTCGGCGGCCGCGGGCCGCGTCCGGCAGCCTTCGTCGGCCTGCCGAACACCAGCCAGGACACGGCACCGACGCCGGGGATGAGGATGATCGCGACCACCCACAACCAACGCGGCATCAGCCGCACCCGCAGCGGATCGGCCTGCGCCACCTCGACCACGGCGTAGATCATCAGCATCGCCAGGATGATCACCGGCAGCACCCGTCCCATGGCACCAAATCTACCTGTGCCCTCCACATAGGGTGGACTCGTGGAGCTGACACCCCCGCCCGGCCTGGCCGCGGCCATCGCCTCGGCGCTGGCGGGACGGCAGATCGTCGCTCCGATCCCCGAGGCTCCCGGGGAGGCGGTGCTCGCGGCGCTGCGGCCCGACCTGCCGGTCACCGAGGCGACCGCCGGCGTGGTGGTGACGACCTCGGGCTCGACCGGACGTCCCAAGGCCGTCGTGCTGTCGGCGGCAGCGATCCTCGCCTCGGCCGACGCCACCCACCGCCGGCTCGGCGGGCCCGGTGACTGGGTCTGTGTGCTCCCCACCCACCACGTGGCAGGCATGATGACCGTCGCGCGCGCGGTGGCCGCGGGACGGACGGCGCAGTTCGCCGCCCCCGACCTGTCCGACCTGCCGGACCCGTCGCAGCGCACCTACCTGTCGCTGGTCGGCGCGCAGCTCTACCGCGCTGTCGCCGAGCCGTCCCTGCTGCAGCGGCTGCGGGCCTACGCCGCGGTGTTGGTGGGCGGCTCGGCGGTCTCGCAGCAGCTGCTGGGGCAGGTCAGGCAGGCGGGCGTCCGGCTGGTCGAGACCTACGGGATGGCCGAGACCTGCGGGGGCTGCGTCTACGACGGACGACCGCTGGACGGCGTCCGCCCCGCAGTGGTGGACGGCCGGATCACCGTCTCGGGCCCCGTGGTGTTCAGCGGCTACCGGCTCGACCCGGAGCTGACCTCGCAGGTGCTCGACGGGGACACCGTCCGCACCCGCGACCGCGGGGTGATCACCGACGGGCTGCTGCAGGTCACCGGACGGCTGGACGACGTGGTGATCAGCGGGGGGACGAATGTCGACCTCGCCGAGGCGCAGCGGGTGGTCGAGGAGAGCTTCGGGCCGCCGGAGTCGGGCGGGCCGGTGGTGTTCGCCGTCCCCGACCCCCGCTGGGGGCACCGGGTGGTGGCCGTCACCACCGGTGAGACCACCCTCGCCGAGCTCACCGAGCGGCTGCGGCCCCGGCTCGGCGCCGCCGCGCTGCCGCGGGAGTTGCGCAGGGTGGCCGCTGTGGCGTACACACCGACAGGCAAGATCGACAGGCCCGCCCTGCAGCGGGCGTGGCTGGAATCAGGAGAAGCTGATGGCGACCGCGGCTGAGTGGCTCGAGGGTGCCCGGCCGCGCACCCTGCCGGCGGCGGTCTCGCCGGTGCTCGC
>JAEYUH010000188.1 GCA_023432725.1 Actinomycetes bacterium
TGCGCTCCCGGCACGACGACGTCCGGCTGACGAGGCTCACCCCGCGGGAGCGCGAGGTGCTGGCGCTGATGGCCAACGGCGCGTCCAACAACCAGATCGCCGAGGAACTGGTGGTGACCCCCGCCGCGGTGGCCAAGCACGTCGCCAACGTGTTCGCCAAGCTCGACCTCGGCCCGGACGAGGAGAACCGCAGGGTGCGGGCCGTCCTGGCCTACCTGAACCCGTCCTAGCTCGCGGACACCAGGTCGACGGTCGGCGGGGTGGCAGTGCGGGCACGCAGGTTCCGCACCTCGGGCGACAGCAGCGCCAGCAGGGTGGTGACGAGGCTGACCACGCCCGCCCCGATCAGCGCCGTGTGGACGCCGAACGCCAGCGTCGCCGGGCCGGCCAGGGCCAGCCCGATCGGCCCCAGCATCAGCGAGCCGAGGGCGTCGTAGGACGCGACCCGGGAGAGCGACTCGGCGGGCACCTCGTTCTGCATGGTGGTCATCCACCACACGCCGAACAGCTCGAAGGCCATCCCCATCGCGAACGCGGCCACCACGATCGCCGGCAGCGGAGCGCTGACGCCGAGCAGGAACGCAGGTGCACCGGCGGTGAAGGTGAGCAGCGTGGCCGTCAGGATCGGACGGCGCGGCCGCCACACCAGCGCCAGGCCGACGCCCACCACGGCGCCCACGGCCTCGGAGGCGAGGAAGGTGGTCCACACCGTGGGCCCGCCCAGCTCGGTCTCGGCCACCACGGGCCCGAACACGCCGTGGGCGGCCTGCAGCACCATCACCATCACCGAGAACTGCAGCACCACCACCCACAGCCACTGGCGGGAGCGGAACTCGGCCCAGCCCTCCACGAGTTGGCGAAGCGGGCTGTCGGAGCTGCCGGCCAGGGTGCCGGTGAGCGAGGGTAGCCCCAGGACCAAGATCCCGGCGACGAGGTACAGCACGCCCGCCACCACCATCGCCCAACCGCCACCCAGCCACACCACGACGGCGCCGCCGGCCACGAGACCGGCCAGCCGGGCGCCGGACGAGCCGCCGCTGAGCCAGGCGTTGGCCTGCTGCAGGTCGCGGGGCGGCACCAGGTCGGGGATGATCCCGGTCAGCGCCGGGTACACAGCGGCGCCGGCCGTGCCCGCCAGGGCGGCCGCCAGGCAGAGCGCCCACACCGGAGCGGGGCCGAACAGCATCATCAGGCCGATCGAGCCGAGCGCGACGCCGGTGAGGAACTCGCCCCACCGCAGCACGTGGGCGCGCGGGTAGCGGTCGGCGATCACGCCGCCGACCAGCATGAACACGACCTGCGGGGTCATCTGCGCCGCCAGCACCAGCGAGAGCGTGCCGGCGTCCGCCCCCGGCATCCTGAGCACGCCGAAGGCGAGCGCCACCGGCGCGAACGCCATGCCGAGCATGGAGATCGTGCGGGCGACCAGCAGGGTCAGGAACGGACGGTTCTCGAGCAGCGCGCGCGCCGAGATCGAGGCGGACATCGTGGTGGGCCTTCCAGAAGCAGACAGCCGTCCAGTTTCCACCCGCCGCGTTCGCCACGCAAACCGGACGGGTGCCAACCCGCGCCGGGTGGCGCAGACTGGGGGCATGCTCATCGTCCATGTTCTGGTCCGTGTCCTGCCCGACAAGGTCGAGGAGTTCGCCGCCGCCTCGGCGGAGAACGCGCGGCACTCGATCAGGGAGCCGGGGATCGCCCGATTCGACGTCCTGCAGGCCGCCGACGACCCCACCCGGTTCGTGCTCGTCGAGGTCTACCGGACGGCGGAGGCGGCCACCGATCACAAGCAGACAGCCCACTACGCTGCCTGGCGCGACGCCGTGGCGCCGATGATGGCCGAGCCGCGGAGCTCGCAGAAGTACAGCCAGGTCTTCCCCGAGGCCGTCTTCCTCTGAGTAACGCTCAGGGCCGCAGCGTGGCCCGCCACCACAGCGCGAGACCGAGCTCGACGATCCCGAGGCCCGCAATCACAGGCTGCAGGAAGAAGTAGACCTGCAGGACCGCCAGCTGCATCACTATCCACACCAGCAGGGACGCCCCGGCGAGCACCCCGGCCAGGATGCCGAGACCGGCCGAACGGGGCAGGACGAGGACCGGCAGGGCCGCCAGCAGGTGGGGCACCCCGACCAGCCCGATCAGCAGCCAGCCCGGCCCCACCCAGGAGTCGAACGGGGTGCGGACCAGCCACTCCACCGGGAGCTGCCAGGTGTCGGTGATCAACCCCTGACCGCCGGAGAACGCCTGGTAGGCGACGAAGAGTTCGACGACCGCGAGCGTCCACGCCTGCCACGGACGGGTGCGGGGCCGGCGCGGCGCGGTGAGGTCGGGGGCGGAGGGCATCGGGGTTGTCATGGCGCGCTCCTGAGCGTCGATTCAGCGCCCCTCAGTGTCCTCCTGGTTGGCCGGGCCTGCAGACGTTTCAGGACAGTCGTCAGCGCCGTCGCGGGCCTCGGGCCACCCGGCCCGCGATCGTCAGCCCCACGATCCGCGACACGGCCACGGCAAGGAACATCATCCCCGCCACCTGCTGCACCATCACCACCGAGCGGGCCAGCGGGGTGACCGGGACGACATCGGACAGGCCGGTGCTGCTCATCGTGGTGGTGGACAGGAAGAGCAGTTCCAGCCAGGTCCGTGGGGCGTCCGGTTCGACAGCCGCGACGAACGACCCCGGAACCACGCCCTGGACGGCGGAGTAGGCGTAGGCCCACAACCAGACCGCGACCGTGAACGTCGCTCCGATCGCCCAGATCTCGTCGCCGGTCACCTCGTCGTCGGCGAACATGTACCGCAGCAGCCCGACCAGCGTGTACGCGTAGAAGGCGACGTGCACCACGTCCGAAACCAGGTGCCACGGTTGGGCGCCCGCGGTCGCCCAGTCGGTGATGGTGAGGGCGACCGCAGGGACGCCGATCAGCAGGCCCAGCCAGGTGTACGCGGGGGTGGCCCGGACGACGGCCAGCGCGAGCACCACGACGAGCATCCCGAACAGCGACAGCCCCAGCCGCCCCACGGAGTTGGCGGGGGAGTCGTCGACGAAGGCGTAGAGCAGCATGCCGAGCAACTGCACGATGAGGAGGACAGCGGAGGGGTGGGTGCGCACCCACCGCCAGCCCCGCGCCAGCCTGTGCTGCATGCCACCCCCTTACCCTGCTCGTCCAGGATCACCATGATGCTCCCGGTTCCTGGGGTTCGTCGGGGATTGTGGATATCCGGGCGTTGACAAGGCAAATCGGCCCGGAACTGTCAGTGTCGGCGGGCAGACTTGAGCCATGGTTGGGATGGCGTCGAGGCCCGGGAAGCCGGCGATCGAACGGCTGCGCCGGGCGGTGCGGGCCGAGCGCCGCGCGCAGGCCGAGCAGGCTGCCGCCATCCTCGCGCTCGCCGAAGAGGCCGACTGGTCCGAGGCCGACGAGTTCGACGTGGTCGGAACTCGTGCAGTCCGGATCGGTGCCGACGGCACCCGGCTGGTCGACGAGCACCTGCCCCTCGAGGTGGCTGCGGCGCTCGGCATATCGGTCGACGCGGCCATCTGGCTGGTGCGCGACGTCCTCAACCTCGCGGCGCGGCTGCCGTCGGTCTGGCAAGCGGTGCAGCAGGGGGTCTTCCCGCTGTGGCGGGCCCGTGACCTGGCGCAGCGCACCGAGGCCGCCGGGCTCGATGTTGCCGAGTGCCGGCAGGTTGACGCGGCCCTCGCGCCGGCACTGACGACCGTGGGGTGGCGGCGGCTGAGCCGGCTCGTCCGGGCGCACCTGCTCGCCGTGGCGCCAGCGAAGCTGCAGGCGCAGGCCGAGCAGTCACGGGCGGCGCGCTACGTGCGCACCGGGATTCTTGAGGACGATCCGGCCACCAGTTGGCTGGCCGGTCGGGTCGACGCCGCCGACGCCCGCGGGTTCGACGCACTGCTCGACCGGATCGCCGACGGGCTCGCCGCCCGCGGCGAGGAGGGCGAGCGCGACCTGCTGCGTGCCCGTGCGCTTGGCCTGCTCGGCGAGGACCTGGGCGAGGTGGTCGGCCTGATCGACCACGAGCCGGGTCATGAGGCGCGGGTCGCCGCGGCAGGGGACGTCTCCAGGCGGATCCGGCGGGAGCGCCGGCCGGATCAGGTCTACCTGCACCTGCCTGCCACCGCCTGCGGTGCCGATGGCGTGGTCGACATCGAGCGGATCGGCCCCGCGCTGGTCGAGCAGGTGCGGACGCTGCTGGGCGACCGCCCGATCCGGCTGGCGCCGGTGGTGTACGCCGGCGCGAGCCCGCGGGTAGTGGACGGCTACACGATCCCCGCTGCCATCCGCGAGGACGTCGCGGTGCGCGACCGGGTCGAGGTGTTCCCGTTCAGCAGCCGTAGCCCGCGTTCCTGCGACCTCGACCACACCGTGCCCTACGTCGACGGTGAGGCGGGGCAGACCCGCCCGGGAAACCTCGGACCGCTCGGACGCCGGGCGCACCGTGCCAAGACCCACGGCGGCTGGCGGCTGGAGCAGCCGACCCCCGGGGTGTTCTGGTGGACCAGCCCTCGCGGTCAGGTCTTCCGGATCAGCCCCAAGGGCACTCTGGATCTCACCCCTGGCCACCCGGAGGGTCCGCTGTGGCGGACGGCCTGGCGCTTCTTCGACGACCGCACCAACCCGGACGGAACCTGGCGCGGACCACCCTGACCGTCGCCGGTCACACCAGGGCGGGGTTCTCCAGGTCGAGCAGGGTGCGCTTGCGGTCGATCCCGCCGGCGTACCCGGTCAGGGTGCCGTCCGCCCCGATCACCCGGTGGCAGGGCACCACGATCGGGATGGGGTTGCGGCTGTTGGCCAGGCCCACCGCCCGTGAGGCGGCGTTGGTGAGGCCCAGCCGGTGCGCGATCTCGCCGTAGCTGGCGGTCTGGCCGTACCCGATCTTCCGGAGCTCGGCCCACACCCTGAGCTGGAAGTCCGTGCCGACCGGGGTCAGCGGCAGGTCGAACTCGGTACGGGTGCCGGCGAAGTACTCCGCCAGCTGCGTGGCGGTCGCGCGCAGTACCGGGTGGTCGTCGTCGCGGTCACCGAAGCTGATCTCGCTGAACGGGGTGAACTCGATGGCGGCCAGCCCGTGTCCGTTCGCGGTCAGGCGCAGCGGCCCGACGGGGGAGTCAATCACTGTCCACATGGTTCTCCTCAGGGTCGAGCAGGGTGGCCCACAACAGGGTCTGGGCGTACGAGCGCCACGGCCGCCAGCGCTCGGCCAGCCGGGCGGCCTCGGCGGGGTCCGCGCCGAGCCGCGAAAGCGCCTGCCGGGTGCCGAGGTCGGTCGGCAGGAAAGCGTCCGGATCGCCGAGCGCGCGCAGCGCGATGTAGGACGCGGTCCACTCCCCGATCCCCGGCAGCGCCAGCAACCGGGCGCGGGTCCGGTGTCGTTCGGGGCCACGGTCGAGCGCGAGGTCGCCGCTCGCCAGCGCTGCGGCCAGGCCGACCAGGGCCCTGCCCCTCGCCCGCGGCATCGGGAGCTCGTCGGGGTCGAGGCCCGCCAGCGTGGCCGCGGAGGGGAACAGGTGGGTGAGTCCGTCCCTGACCGCGTCGGCGGCGAGCGGCCGGCCGTGGCGCGCCACCAGGCGGGCCAGGACCGTGCGTGCGCCGGCTACCGAGACCTGCTGGCCGACCACGGCGCGAATGGCGAGTTCGGCGCCGTCCACGTGGCCGGGCACCCGGTGGCCGGGCCGGCGGGCCAGCACGGGGCCGAGCAGCGGGTCCCCTGACAGCGTGGCGGTGACCGCGACCGGGTCGCAGTCGGCGTCCAGCAGCCGGCGCGCCCGCTCGACGGCTGCCCCGATGTCGCGCAGGTCGCCCAGCGCGAGGTCGGCGGTCACGGTTGCGGTGCCGGTCGCCGGCAGGTCGGGCAGTTCCAGCCGGACGGTTCCGGGCGCGTGCGGGAGGGCCAGGGTGCGGGCGTACCAGCCGTCTCCTGCGGCCTCCACCCCTGGCAGGGCGCGGGCGGCGAGGAAGGCGAGCAGGCCGCTGCCGAAGAACGGGGTGCGCACGGCGAGCCGCAGCCGGATGCTGCCGGGGGCCGCTGCCGGACGGCCCCGTCGTCCCCGCAGCTCGCTGGGGGTGACCCCGTAGACCTCGCGGACTGTGTGGTTGAACTGCCGGACCGATTCGAACCCGGCGGCGAAGGCGATCTCGGCGAAGCCGAGGTCGGTGGAGTCGATCAGTACCCGGGCGGTCTGCGCCCTGCGGGCCCTGGCCAGCGCCAGCGGACCGGCGCCGAGCTCACTGGTCAGCACCCGGGTGAGGTGCCGGGGGGTGTAGCCGACCCTGGCCGCCAGGCCCGGCACTCCCTCGCGGTCGACGACGCCGTCGGCGATCAGCCGCATCGCCCGTCCCGCGGTGCTGGCCTGGACGTCCCAGTCGGGGCTGCCGGGGGTGGCGTCGGGAATGCACCGCTTGCACGCCCGGTAGCCGGCCGCCTGGGCGGCAGCGGCCGTCGGGTAGAACGACACGTTCGCCCTGGCGGGAGTCCGCGCGGGGCAGCTCGGCCGGCAGTAGATGCCCGTGGTGGCCACGGCGGTGTAGAAGACGCCGTCGAACCGTCGGTCGCGCGAAGTCACCGCGCGATAGCAGGTGCCGGGGTCCGGGAGTGGGCTCACATCCCTCATCCTGCCTCGGCAAGGGCGAGGTTCCTAGCGGGAATCGGACACCGCCGCGATCGGTGTCGATCCCGCCCTTCCCCGTTCGACGCGGTGGTGAGAGGGTCGAAGGGCGACCCCGACGCCAAGGAGGACACCATGGCGAAGTACATGCTGATCGTGCGTGGCAACGACGAGGCCTACGCCGCCTACCAGAACCTGCCCTTCGAGGAGGTCATGGCGGCGATGGGGGCGTACAACGAGCAGTTGATCAAGGCAGGGGTGCTGGTCGCGGGCGAGGGCCTGGCCGAGGAGCCGGGTCTCGTCGTCGACTTCTCCGCGGAGACGCCGGTTGTCACCGACGGGCCCTACGGCGAGACCAAGGAGCTGTTCAGCGGCTTCTGGACGCTCGAGGTGCCCACCATCGAGGAGGCGGCGGAGTGGGCCCGGCGCGCGCCGCTCGGCCGCGGCACCAAGATCGAGGTCCGCCGGGTGACCGGGGCGGAGGACTTCCCAGCCGACAACGAATGGATCCAGAAGGAAGCCGAGTGGCGCGAGCAGCTCGGCACGAAATGAGCCGTCGGCGATGACCTCGGCGAGCCGGGCGGTGGAGGCGGTGTGGCGGATCGAGGCCGCCCGGATCGTCGCCACCCTCGCCCGGTTCACCGGTGACTTCGGGTTGGCCGAGGACGCGGCCCAGGAGGCGTTCGCCGCCGCGCTCGCGCAGTGGCCGGTCGAGGGAGTGCCGCGCAACCCCGGGGCGTGGCTCACCACCACCGCCAAGCGACGCGCGGTGGACGCCTTCCGGCGGCGGGAGCGGCTCGACCAGCGGACGGCGATCCTGGCCCGCGAGCTCGAGGAGACCGCTGAGGCCGCCTGGGACCCCGACACCATCGACGACGACGTGCTGCGCCTGATCCTGATCGCCTGCCACCCCGTGCTGGGCCGCGAGGCGCAGCTCGCGCTCACCCTGCGGGTGGTGGGCGGGTTGTCGTCGGAGCAGATCGCGCACGCCTTCCTGGTGCCGGTGGGCACCGTCCAGCAGCGCATAGTGCGGGCGAAGAAGACGCTGGCCGCGGCGGCGGCGCCGTTCGAGGTTCCGCCGCGGGAGGAATGGCAGGCCCGGCTCGCCGCCGTCCTGCAGGTGCTGTACCTGATCTTCAACGAGGGGCACTCCGCCAGCGCGGGACCCGACTGGCTGCGGGTCGACCTGGCGGGGGAGGGGTTGCGGCTGGCGCGGATGCTCGCCGAACTGGTGCCCGACGAGCCCGAGGCCCTCGGCCTGGTGGCCCTGCTGGAACTGACCGCGGCCCGGTTCCCCGCCCGGCTGGCCCCCGACGGCTCGCCGATCCTGTTGGCCGACCAGGACCGCGCCCGGTGGGACCGGACCCTGATCGCACGGGGCCGCCAGGCGCTGGCCCGCGCCGACTCGCTCGGACGCGGCCGCGGCCCGTATGGGCTGCAGGCGGCGATCGCCGAGTGCCACGCGGTGGCGGCGTCGGTGACGACCACCGACTGGGAACGCATAGTGCTGCTGTACGAGGCGCTCGGGCAGGTGGCGCCGTCGCCGGTCGTCGAACTCAACCGGGCGGTCGCGGTCTCGATGGCGACCGGCCCGGCGAACGCGCTGCGGATCGTCGACGACCTGGTCGCCGACGGCCGGCTCGCGGGCTACCACCTGCTGCCCAGCGTCCGCGGCGAACTGCTCACCCGGCTGGGCCGCCCGGCGGAGGCCCGCGACGAGTTCGAGCAGGCGATCCGGCTCACCGGCAACGAACGCGAGCGGACGGTGCTGCAGGCCAAGCTGGACGCCCTCGGCCCCCGAACCGCCCCGGACCGGTGACGCCGGCGGTTCAGATGAAGATGATCTGGGCGCCCTCGGAGATCTCCATGAAGTCGGACGCGCTGATCACCGCCTCGACGCCGTCGTAGAGGTCGGCCTCGTTGAGCTGCATCATGTCGAAGGACATCCGGCAGGCCCACAAGTGGGCCCCCATCTCGACGATCTGGTCGAGCAGTTCGGGGACCGTGGGGATCTCCAGGTCGGCGATCTGCTTGCGCATCATCCGGGTGGCCACCGCCGTCATCCCCGGCACCGTCCCGAGCATCGACGGGATCGGCAGCTTCGGTGCCTGGGTGAGGTGCA
Organism: Actinomycetes bacterium; assembly: GCA_023432725.1. GTDB lineage: Bacteria > Actinomycetota > Actinomycetes > Propionibacteriales > Propionibacteriaceae > Propionicimonas. Next base: position 8,745 of record JAEYUH010000188.1, read on the forward strand.
TCGCGGTGTTGCCGACCATGGTGAACTTCAGGTCGTCCATCCGTGACCTGGTGATCATGTCGAAGCCCCAGAAGGTGAAGAACAGGTGGGTCTCGATCCCCTCGCCGAGGGCGGCATTGGCCAGGATCAGGCCCGGGTAGGCCATGTCCAGGTTGCCCTTGGAGCAGATGATGACCAGCTTGCGGCCGGCGGCCTGCTCGGGGAGCGCACAGTCCTGCCCGGCGAAGTCGGGGACTATCGGATTCTCAACGGTGGTGGTCATGGTGCCTCCTCAGACACAACCCTTGGGTTTGGGCAGGCCGGCGAGGTAGGCCATCTTCTTGGCCGGCTTGCCGGGGAACAGCGCGAACAGGTCCTTGATGGGGAAGCCCCCGATGGTGCTCACCCGGCGCAGGGTCGCGGTCTCGCCGCGGCCGGCGTAGTCGGTGCGGAGGAACCGCAGCACCGCCCAGTGCTGGTCGGTGAGTTCCAGCCCGATCAGTCGGGCAAGCTCACCGCCCAGCTGCTCGTCCCACTGGTCGTACGCGACCAGGAAGCCCTCGTCGTTGACGTCGATCGGACGGCCCGCGATCAGCGTGGTCGGCATCGTTCCTCCTCAGAACTTCGGGATGATCGGGTCGGGAAGGACTGTCGAGGCGTCGGCGGTGGAGTCCACCCCCGGCCGGTCGACGTAGCCCCCGACCGGGGCACCGACAGCCACCGGTTGCGCGGCGGGTGCTGGACGGTTCGGTGCCGGCGACGGTCGGGAGGCGAGCGGCTTGGATTCCAGACGGGGCCGGGCCGGGCGTTGCGGCGGTGGCGTGCTGGACGCGGCCTGCGGCGCGGGCAGCCCGGTTGCCTCCGGGGTCACGTCGGTCTCCACCCGCTTGCCGGCAAGGCTCATCGCGGTGGGGATCAGCGGGATCGGTCGCCCGGGCAGCAGCAGGTTCCAGTAGATCCACCGGAAGGCGAGCTTCCCGAGGTGGTTGAGGCGGGTCTCCTGCAGCAGCCGGAACGGGCCGACGACCGGGAGCGGGAAGCTGCCGGTGAACGGCTCGGTGGAGTAGTTGAAGTCGAGCAGCATGCCCTTGCGGTTGCCCGACTCGATGAAGCAGTTCGCGTGGCCGTCGAACCCGCGGCTGGCCGGTCGTCCGTTGAACTCGTCGAGGAAGTTGTGGACGAAGACGTCGGCCGCGAAGTGCGCCGCCGAGCCGGCCTTGGACGTCTGCAGGGTGCCGGCGTCGCCGAGCACCCAGACGCCCGGGTGGGCGAGGCTCGCCAACGTGTGCTGGTCGCACGGTACGAGGTTCAGTTCGTCACCCATCCCGGAGCGGGCGACGTAGTCGGCACCCATGTTGAGCGGGACGGTCACCAGCAGGTCGAACCCGATCCGGCGGCCGTCGAAGGAGACCAGTTCGGCGGTGTCGTTGTCGATGTGCTCGACGGCGAAGTCGGTCTCCAGCGTGATCTGCCGGTCGACCAGGGCGGTGGCCAGCTCGCGCGAGGCGACCGGCCTGGTGAAGGCCCCGTCCAGCGGCGTCACATAGCTGAGCGCGGTCTTGTCGCGGATGTGGTGGTTGCGCAGCCAGTCGTCGGCAAGGAAGGTGAACTCCATCGGCGCGACCGGGCACTTGATGGGCATCTCGGTGATGTGCACCACGAGCCGTCCGCCGCGGAACCGGCGCATCGCCTCGGTGAGCGCCTGGGCTCCCGGCAGGCTGTAGAACTCGTGGACCTTGTCCCCCCACAGGCGGCCCTGCATCCCGGGGGTGGCATCGGGCCGGGGAGAGACGCCGGTTGCGATGACCAGGTAGTCGTAGCTCAGGGTCCGGCCGTCGGCCAGGTGGACGAGCCGGTAGCCGGGATCGACCCGGTCGATCTCGGTCAACACCAGTTCGACGCCGTCGGTGAGGAAGCGGTGGCGAGACCTGACGATGTCGTTGGTGTTGTAGATGCCGAAGGGCATGAACAGGTAGCCGGGTTGGTAGTGGTGGGCGTCGTCCCGGTCGACGACGGTGATGTGCAGTTCGTGTCTGCCGAGGGCGGCTCGCAACTTGTTCGCCACCATGGTGCCGGCGGTTCCACCGCCGAGGATGACCAGTCGTTTCATCGTCGAACTCCCGTCCGGAGGGAACGAGATCGACGATACCCCTACGGGTATATTCGGCGGGGCGAAAACGAAGAACTCGGGTCAGTGCCCGAAGCTGTCGGAGTCGGTGACCTGCGCCTCGCCCTTGTCCAGTTCGTTGATCGCTGCCACCTCGTCGGCGGAGAGCTCGAAATCGAAGACCGCGAGGTTCTCCCGCTGCCGCTGTGGTGAGGCCGATTTGGGGATCGGTACGAAGCCGCGCTGCAGGTGCCAGCGCAGCACCACCTGCGCCGGCGTCCGGCCGTGCCCGGCTGCGATCCCCGTGATCACGGGGTCGGTGAGCATCGCGGCGGGCTGGATCGGGCTCCACGCCTGGGTGACGATGCCGTGCGCGGTGTGGAAGGCCACCGCCGCGTCCCGGGTGGCGTAGGGGTTGAGGTTGATCTGGTTCACGTCCGGCACGTGGCCGGTCGCATCGATCACCTTCTGCAGGTGGGCGGGCTTGAAGTTGGACGTGCCGACCGCCTTGACCAGCCCGGTCTCCAGCAGCCTCAGCAGGCCCTCGAAGGCCTCGACGTAGCGATCCTGGCCGGGGTTGGGCCAGTGGATCAGCAGCAGGTCGAGGTAGTCGACCCCCAGGCGTTCCAGGGAGGCCTCGGCAGCCTGCCGGGGGCCGTCGGTGCTGTGCCACTTCCGGTTGAACTTGCTGGTGAGGAACACTTCCTCACGCGGCACTCCCGACTCCCGGAGGCCCTGCCCGACGGCGTCCTCGTTGCGGTAGTTCTCGGCGGTGTCGATCAACCGGTAACCGGTTTCGAGAGCGGTCCGGACGGCGGCGGCGCCCTCCTCGCCGAGCAGCGGCCAGGTGCCGAGGCCGAGCACGGGCATGGCCGCGCCGTGGGCGAGAGTGACAGTGGGTGCGAGGCTCATCGGTCCAACCTAGCCGGGTCAGCGCGGCCCGGACCCGAGCGGCGCGATCGGCAGGCCGCCGTCGGTGGGGCCGAGGCCGCCCTGGCAGCCGGGGCAGTAGAACATCGGACGCTCCCTGGTCGCCATGCCGATGGGTGCCACCCGCACCGTCGTGCCGCAGCGCCGGCAGGGACGCCCCGACCGGCCGTGGACGTAGCTGGTGCGTCCCGGGGCCTGGATGCTGGCGGTGAGCAGCCGCCGGGCCCGCTCCACGATGCGCGCCAGGGCGTCCGCCGTCAGGTCGGCGGTCGCCGTCCAGGGCGGGATGCGTTCGGCGAACAGGGTCTCCGAGGCCCAGATCGTCCCGATGCCGGCGAGGTTGGTCTGGTCGAGCAGCGCCGCGCCGATGCTGCCCTGGGCCGCGGCGAGGTTGGCCACTGCCCGCCCGGCGTCGAAGCCGGGGTCGAGCAGGTCGGGGCCGAGCTGGCCGACAAGGGTGTGCTCGCGGTCGGTGGGCACGAGGTCGAGCATGCCAAGATCGACGCC
>JAEYUH010000260.1 GCA_023432725.1 Actinomycetes bacterium
CCTTCGGGGCGCCCGAGACCTACACCGAGGTGCCCGGCGTCCTCACCTTCCGGGGCAACAACCACCGCACCGCGCCCGCCTGGGGCACCGCCGACGTGCAGGACAAGAAGCTGGAGATCGCCTGGACCCAGGAGATCGGCGAGGTGCGGGGTGAGAACTCGTACTGGCCCGGCGCTGGTTGGACCGGGCAGCCGCTGCTGGTGAACTGGCCGGAGCAGACCCGGCGGGCGATGGGCTTCGACGCCGAGTTCGCCGACAAGGACCTGGTCGAGGTGATCTACCCGGTCTTCGAGGGCAGGATCTACCGGCTCGACCTCGAGACCGGCAAGCAGACGAAGGCTCCGATCGAGGCCGGCTGCGGCTTCAAGGGCACCGGTTCGATCGACCCGCGCGGCTACCCGCTGCTGTATGCCGGGCAGGGCCTGCACGACATGGACGACGACCTGGCGACCGACGACTGCCCGTGGCAGTACCGCATCTTCGATCTGATCCAGAACAAGCAGGTCTCGGGGTGGGACGGCAGCGATCCGGCCGCGCCACGCGAGGAGCCTGCCGGCTGGGGCGCGTTCGACTCCTCGGCGCTGGTGAACGCCGCCAGCGACACCCTCATCGAGCCGGGGGAGAACGGGCTGGTCTACAAGGCCAAGCTGAACGCGTCCTTCGACCCGGCGGCGAAGACCGTCAGCGTGGACCCCGTCCTGACCAAGCTGGAGTACAAGACCGCGAGCACCGACACCCACGGCATCGAGTCGTCGGCGGTCGCCTACCGCAACCTGATGTTCGCCTCGGACAACGACGGCAACCTGATCTGCTGGGACGCCACCACGATGCGGGTGATCTGGGCGCGCGACGTGGGTGACGACTCCGACGCGTCCATGGTGCTCGAGGAGACCGCCGACGGCGTCTTCCTCTACCACGGCAACACCCTCGACAAGCGTGGTCGGGGCGAGGGCGGCGAGCGCGACACGAACATTCGCAAGATCAACGCGCTGACCGGCGAGGTGGTCTGGCAGCACGACGTGCCGACCGTCCCGTCCTACCCGAACAACGGCGGCGTGTTCTCCACCCCGGTACTGGGCACCGGGGAGGTGTCCGACCTGGTCATCTTCAGCGTGGCGAAGACCACCGAGCCTGCGCTGTGCGTGTTCGGGCGCTGCGTGGGCGAGTTCGGGGGCGACATGATCGCTCTCGACCGGGCGACCGGGACGGTGGCCTGGACCCGCCACCTCGACCGCTACACCTGGAGTTCGCCGGTGGTCTTCACCGGCACCGACGGCCACTCCTACGGGATCATCGCCGACTCCGGCGGCACCATGCACCTGTTCGACCCGAACACCGGCGCGGACTACTCCACCGTCAACCTCGGCCGCAACGTCGAGGCCTCCCCGGCGATCTACAACAACATGATCGTGGTCGCCTCCTACGACAAGAAGATCTTCGGCATCAAGATCAGCTGACGGCTCGCGGGGGGACGGTTCTTCGGCTCGCGGGGACGGTTCTCCGGGACGCGGGGACGGTTCTCCGGGACGCGGGGACGATTCTCCGGGACGCGGGCACTCCCTTCGCCGAGCGGGCAACTGTCTCCATGTCGCGGACGTGAATCCGACCCCTAGGCTGCCGCAATGCGCCTGTGGCTGAAGGTTCTCGGGGTGGTGCTCGCTGTCGTACTGGCGGCGGTGGTCGGGGTGTACTGGTGGCAGCGCCCGATGCTGCTGACCGGGACGGGGTACGCCGCCCACAACGCCTGCGCCGTCACCCATGTCGCCGGACGCGACAACCCGGACGCCGACCTGCCGTCCAACCCCCTCGTCCCCGTGCTGCGGACGGCCACCGACCCGGCCGGGGCCCAGACCACCATCCTCGGCGTGCTGTCGCGGCAGCGTGCCTGGATCACCGAGGGCTTCGGGTGCACGGTGGCCGGTGAGGCGCCGCAGCTGCCCGACCCGACGCCGGTGGACCCCGCCGCGAACCCGTACGCCAACGCTGCCGCCCCGGCCCCCACCCCAGCGGTCGAGGCCGCCCTCGACACCGCCTTCGGCGCCGATCTCGACGACCCGGGACGGGCGGCGCTCGGCACGCGCGGCGTGGTCGTGCTCAAGGACGGACGGCTGATCGCCGAGCGGTACGCCGACGGCTTCACTGCCGCCACCCCGCAGCTGGGCTGGTCGATGGCCAAGAGCCTGACCAACCTGCTGGTCGGACGCCTCGTCGCCAAGGGTGAAGTCAGCCTCGACGATGACCACCTGCGCCCGGAGTGGACCGACGAGCGGGCCGGCATCACGCTCCGCCACCTGCTGGAGATGACCAGCGGCCTGACCTGGGACGAGACCTACGACCTGAACACCCCGATCACCCGGATGCTCTACCTCGAGCCCGACATGGGACGCTACGTGGCCTCACAACCGCTCGCCCACACCCCCGGTACCCAGCAGCTGTACTCCAGCGGCAACACCAACCTGCTGTGCTCGGTGCTCGCCCCCGACCGCGGCGGTGCCGACTGGCCGCGACGCGACCTGTTCGCCCCGCTCGGCCTCGCGTCGATGGTGATGGAGCCGGACGGAGCCGGGACCCCGGTCTGCAGTTCCTACGCGTGGGCCACCCCCCGCGACTGGGCGGCGGTGGGCCAGTTCGCCCTCGACGACGGGGTGTGGGACGGCGAACGGCTGCTGCCCGAGGGCTGGATGGCCGATTCGGTGCGGGCCGTCGATGTCCAGACCGCCGAGACCGGGCTCGCCTCCGGGTGGTGGGCCAACCAACTGCCGGACGGGTCGTTGCGCTACCCGAGCCTTCCCGCCGACACCTTCTGGGCAAGCGGTCACGACGGCCAATGGCTGGCGGTGGTTCCGTCCGAACGCCTCGTCGTGGCAAGACTGGGGTTCACCCCTGACGTCGACTCCCGGGTGGTCGACCTGACCGCCGCCCTGGTCGCCGCCCTGGGCTGAGGCCTCGACCTTTCCGGAACCGCGGACGAGGATGGGGCATGGCCAGTGACACCCGTTACCTGATCGTCGGCGGCGGACTCGCCGCCGCCCGTGCCGTCGAGGGCATCCGCCAGATCGACCCGGAGGGTCCGATCACCGTCGTGACCGCCGAGCAGCACCTCCCCTATGAGCGCCCCCCGCTGTCGAAGGGCGTGCTGCTGGGGTCGGACGAGGTGGCGGTCGCCTATCCGCACGACGCCGACTGGTACACAAGCCAGAACACCACGGTGATCACCGGCGACGCGGTGACGGCGATCGACCCCCTCGTGCACACCGTCACCCTCGCCAGCGAGCAGCAGCTCGGCTGGGACCGGCTGCTGCTGGCCACCGGCTCGTCGGTGCGGCGGCTCACGGTGCCCGGCGCCGACCTGGCCGGCGTCCACTACCTGCGCACCATGGACGACTCCCTCGCGCTGCTCGACGCGATCAGGGCCGGCGGCAACCTTGTGGTGGTCGGTGCGGGATGGATCGGCCTTGAGGTGGCCGCCGCCGCCCGACAGCACGGCTGCCGGGTCACCATCATCGACCCGCAGCCGGCACCGCTGCTGGCCGTGATGGGTGAGCGGGTCGGCGGCTGGTTCGCCGACCTGCACCGCTCCCACGGCGTCGAGTTCCGGCTCGGGTCAGGGGTCGAGCGGTTCGAGGGGACGGACGCGGTTCGCGCGGTGGTCACCGACGGCGGTGAGGTGCTGCCGGCCGACGCGGTGGTGGTGGGGGTCGGGATCCGGCCGAACATCGAACTGGCCGAGGCCGCTGGCGCACAGGTCGACAACGGCGTGCTGACCGACGAGCACCTGCGCACCAGCCTGGCCGACGTCTGGGCGGCGGGTGATGTCGCCAACTGGCGCAGCACCCTGCTCGACACCCACCTGCGGGTGGAGCACTGGGCGAACGCGAACGACAGCGGCTTCGACGCCGGGCGCGCGATGGCCGGGGCCCAGGTCAGCTACGACCCGGTGCCGTTCTTCTTCTCCGACCAGTACGACGCGGGCCTGGAGTACGCCGGCTACGTCGGGCGTGGAACGCAGGCCGAGGTGGTGCTGCGCGGCGACCCGGCCGACGGCGCCTTCCTGGCGTTCTGGGTGGTGCCGCAGGACGGCGGGGTGCGGGTGCTGGCCGGGATGCACGTCAACACCTGGGACACCATCGACGCAATCAGCGGCCTGATCCGGTCGCGGACCACCGTCGAGCGCTCCCGGCTGGCCGACGCGGAGGTTCCGCTGGATGACCTGGCCTGACACCCGGCAACCCCCTGGCCGGGTGGGAAAGGTACCCAAGCCGGCCGGGTTCGTGGCGGCCGTGCAGGCCGCTACAGTCCTTCCACCGCCGACTGGAGGACGCCGATGAGCCGCACGCTGCGCCGCCTCGCCAGCGCGGGGGTGGCCGCCCTCGCCCTGTTGACCGCCTGCTCGGGCGCGCCGGCCGCCACCCCGCCTGCCGCGCCGGCGTCCCAGCCGACGCAGGCCCAGACGCCGACCCCGAGCGCAGAGCCCACCCCGTCCGAGAGCGCGACCGCGACCGTGCAGAACTGGTTCGGCGAGGTGCCCACCGACGAGCGCGGCTGCCCGGTCACCACCGAGGCGGAGGACGAGTTCCTCGCCGCCGAGCCGTCGGTGATCGGCGCCGACAGCTTGCCCGAGGGCCTGTGCCTGTACGACAGCAAGTACTACGACACCTTTGCCATCGTGCCCGCCCGGCCTTCACCGGACTTCCCGCAGCAGGTGCGGCAGTGGCTGGAGCCGCAGGGCTGGTCGTTCTTCGAACCCGAGCCGGGCGCGTTCTCCTACACGGCGGTCAACAAGGCCCCCGAGCAGGTACAGGACCTCTACGAGTTCGACGGCTCGATAGACGGCGCGATAGTCGCTGTCGACGCCATCTCCGCTGAGCACCTCGACAGCCGCGGCATCACGTTGAACCTGCTGCGTGACACCTTCGGCCAGATCGAGGCGGGCGACCCGGTCTACTTCGCCGCGATCTGGTGGTGAGGCGGGCGGCTCAGCGCTTGCGGGCCGTCCCCAACATGTCGCGCAGCACCTGGCCGCCGGTGCGCAGGATCTGGTCGCGGAAGGTGGCCGACCCGAGGGTCCTCTCCATCCACGACTTCTCCTGCCGCCGCGAGGACGTGCTGCGGCTCTCTCGTGCGGCCGGCGCCTCGCGGCGCTGCTGCCGCTCCCACTCGGCGGCCTCCGCCTTCTGCTGCGCCTCGAACGCCTTCTCCTCGGCCTCGCGCCGGGCCGCCTCGATGCCGGCCTGCAGCTTCGCGGTCAGCACCTCGTAGGCGGAGTGCCGGTCGATCTCCTGGCCGTAGCGGGCCTGCATCGCCGACTGGGCGATCCCCGCCGCCATCCATTCGGGGTTCATCGGGTCCATCGACGCCTCGGGTGCCCGCATCCGCGTCCACGCCACCGGGGTCGGCGCGCCGGACGGGTTGAGGACGGTGACGATCGCCTCGCCGATGCCCAACGCCTGCAGCACCTCGGTGAGGTCGTAGGACGACTTGGGGTAGGTCTGCACGGTCGCGCGCAGGGCCTTTGCGTCGTTCGGGGTGTGCGCCCGCAGTTGGTGCTGCACCCGCGAGCCCAGCTGGGCGAGCACCTCCTCGGGCACGTCCTTGGGCGTCTGGGTGACGAAGAACACCCCGACACCCTTGGAGCGGATCAGCCGCACTGTCTGCGCGATCGCGTCCAGGAAGGCGGGGGACGCGTCGTGGAACAGCAGGTGCGCCTCGTCGAAGAAGAACACCAGCTTGGGACGGTCGAGGTCGCCCACCTCGGGCAACTCGCTGAACAGGTCGGCCAGCAGCCACATCAGGAAGGTGGAGAAGATCGCGGGCCGATCGTGCAGGTTCGGCAGCTCCAGCAGCGAGATGACGCCACGGCCGTCCGCCGTGGTGCGGATCAGGTCGGCGGTGTTGAACTCGGGCTCGCCGAAGAACTCGCCGGCCCCCTGCGCCTCGAGGGTGATGATGTTGCGCAGGATGACGCCGACGGTGGCGCCCGACACCCCGCCGATTGTCTTCAGTTCCGCCTTGCCCTCGTCGGAGGTGAGGTAGTTGAGGACGGCGCGCAGGTCTTCGAGGTCGAGCAGCGCCAGGCCGTTGGTGTCGGCGTAGTGGAACACCAGCCCGAGGGTCGACTCCTGGGTGGCGTTCAGGCCCAGCACCTTGCTCAGCAGGATCGGGCCGAAGGACGACACGGTGGCGCGCAGCGGGACGCCGAGGCCCTGGCCGCCCAGGGCGTAGAACTCGACCGGGGCCGCCTTCGGCTGCCAGTCCTGGCCGATCTTGGCGGTGCGGGCGAGCAGCTTCTCGTTCGGCTCACCGGGCAGCGCGATCCCCGACAGGTCGCCCTTGATGTCGGCCGCGAAGACCGCCACGCCCGCGGCCGAGATCTGCTCGGCGAGCACCTGCAGGGTCTTGGTCTTGCCGGTGCCGGTGGCCCCGGCGACCAGGCCGTGCCGGTTGAGCATGGACAGCGAGATCCGCACCTTGGCGTCGGGGACGGGGGCGCCGTCCTCCATCAGCACGCCGAGTTCGATCGACGGCTCCTCGAAGGTGTAGCCGTCGATCACCCGCTGCGTCCACTCCGAGCGGGCGGCGGGAGTCGGTGCGGCCTGCGCCGCAGGGGCGGCGGGCTCGGTGACGGCGGGCGGCTGGTAGCCGGGCGGGACGGGCTGCGTCATGGCCGGAAGCCTGCCACAACACGTTCGCCGAACGCACGCACTTTCCGGTGCCCAGGGCCGGGCGGGGGCGGAGTTCGGCTCGCCGGGCTGCCTCGCCCGGTGGCCCGCTCAGCCCTCAGGCGTCCTCGGGACGAACCGGCGGGTCGACCGGCGGCACCTCGATGATGGTCGGCTCGTAGACGCTGGGCTCCTGCGGCGCAATCGGCGAGCTGGGCGAGCCGGGCGAAGCGGGCGAGCCGGGCGAGTCCGGCGAACCCTGGGGCTCCGTCATTCCCTCGACGACGGCGGGGACCGGAACGGGCTGGGGGAGCGGGGCGTTGGGCTGGGTCATTGTTCGAGCCTGCCACACGGGGATTCTGCTGCCCATACCCCCGGGTCCGGCCCGCGGCGGGCACATCTGCGCCCGTTTAGCCGGGGTACTGTTGGGGTCAGACAGGGGAGCGCCGCAGGGCGCTGAGAGTGCGGTGACGCAGACCCTCGAACCTGATCCGGCTAGCACCGGCGTAGGGAGTCGGGAATCTCCTCGGCAGCCGCCGAGCCCTCCAGACAGGAGGAACCATGATCTACCCACGAGTGATGGCGCTGGCCGCAGGTCTCGCCGTCCTGGCCGCAGGCTGCACACCGGCGTCGGCGCCGTCGACGCCGACCTCGGGGCAGCCCACGCCGACGGTGACACCGTCCGCGCCCGGCCCGACGCAGAGCGACACCCTGACCGTCCTGACCCACGACAGCTTCTACCTGCCGGACGAGACCCTCGCCGCCTTCGAGCAGGAGAGCGGGTACCGCGTCGAGTACGTGGCGCCCGGCGACGGCGGCACCCTGGTCAACCAGCTGATCCTCACCAAGGACGCGCCGCTGGGCGACGTCGTGTTCGGCATCGACAACACCTTCGCCGGTCGGGCCGTGGCGGCCGGCGTCCTCGCCCCGTACACCTCCCCCGCCCTCCCGGAAACGGCGACCGACCTGGCAGCCGACGGCGCGGGGGTGCTCACCCCGATCGACTACGGAGATGTCTGCCTGAACGCCGACCTGGCCTGGTTCGCCGATAAGGGGCTGGCGGTGCCCCGCAGCCTCGACGACCTGATCGAGCCCGAGTACGCCGACCTGCTGGTGGTGTCGAATCCCGCCTCCTCCACCCCCGGCCTGGCCTTCCTGACCACCACCATCGCCGCCAAGGGGATGGGCTACCTCGACTACTGGGCCCAGCTGAAGGCCAACGGGCTGAAGGTGGTGCCGGGCTGGACCGAGGCCTACACCGTGGAGTTCTCCGGCTCGTCCGGGAAGGGTTCCCGCCCGCTGGTGCTGTCCTACGCCAGCTCGCCTGCCTCCGAGCTGGATTCCGACGGCAAGCCGCGCACCGCGAACCTGCCCGACACGTGCCTGCGGCAGGTCGAGTTCGCCGGCGTGGTGGCCGGAACCCGCAACGAGGTCGGCGCCCGGGCCTTCATCGACTGGCTGCTCAGCCCCGAGGTGCAGGCCCAGATCCCCGAGAGCATGTGGATGTACCCGGTCGACCCCGAGGCGCCGCTGCCGTCGGCCTGGGCGGAGTTCGGCACCTCGGTCAAGGAGCCGTGGCACGTCCCGGCGGAGACCATCGCGGCCAACCGCGACTCCTGGATCCGGGACTGGACCGCTACGGTCATCGGGTGAGCCCGGGCCCTGCCGTGACAGCACTCCCGGCCCTGGGCCGTCCTGCCCGGCGGGCAACGCTTGGCGGCTCGCCGTGGGTCTGGGCGGCTGTCGCGGCGGTCCCGATCGCCTTCCTCGCCGTCTTCTTCGCCTGGCCGGTGGCGGCGCTGGTCGCCCGCGGGTTCGTCGACCCGGCCGGCAACCCGACGCTGGCCGGGGTGCAGGCGGTGCTGTCGGCGCCGCGGACCTGGCGGATCGTCGGGCAGACCCTCGCCCAGGCCGCCGCGGGCACCGCTGTCGCGGTGCTGCTCGGCGTACCCGGCGCGTACCTGCTCTACCGGCGCCGGTTCCCGGGCCGTCGCCTGCTGCGGGCACTGGTGATGGTGCCGTTCGTGCTGCCGACGGTGGTGGTCGGGGTGGCGTTCAGCTCGCTGCTGGCCCCGACCGGGCCGCTGGGCTGGCTGGGCCTGCAGGAATCCTTCGTCGGGATCGTCGCCGCGCTGGTCTTCTTCAACTACTCGGTGGTGGTGCGGACGGTGGGCACCTTGTGGGCGCGGCTCGACCCGCGCGCCGAGGACGCCGCCCGCACCCTGGGGGCCTCCCGGCCGCGGGTCTTCGCGACCGTGACGCTGCCTGCGCTGGCGCCCGCGATCGCCTCCGGCGCGGCGCTCACCTTCCTGTTCTGCGCCACGGCCTTCGGGGTGGTGCTGGTGATGGGTGGGGTGTCCTGGGGCACCATCGAGACCGAGATCTGGTACCAGACCACCCAGCTGCTCGACCTGCCGGCGGCGGCGGCGCTGTCGATCCTGCAGCTCGGGGTGGTGACCGCCTCGCTGGTTGCCGCCAACCGGGCGCGGGCGCGTTCCGAGCGGGCGCTGAAACTGCTGGGCCGACCGGTGGACACCCCGTTGCGGGCGGCCGACTGGCCGGCCGTCGCCGTCACCGCGGTCGTCGTCCTCGGCCTGCTGGTGGCGCCGATCGCGCATCTGGTGGGGCGCTCCTTCGTCACCGCCGACGGGATCGGCTGGGGCAACTACGCGCTGCTCGCCGGCCGGGCCCAGGGCACGACGGTGAGTGTCTGGCAGGCGCTGGTCAACTCGCTGGTGACAGCCTCGGTCGCCACCGCTGTCGCGCTCCTGCTCGGGTTGGCGGTCAGCTACGTGCTCTCCCGGCGTCCCGCCTCGCCCGGGGGTCGCTGGCTGCTGCACGCCGCGGACTCGGTGTTCATGCTGCCCCTGGGGGTGTCGGCGGTGACCGTCGGCTTCGGCTTCCTGATCACCCTCAACCGGCCGCCGCTCGACCTGCGCTCCTCCTGGCTGCTGATCCCGATCGCCCAGGCGATGGTGGCGCTGCCCCTGGTGGTGCGGACGTTGCTGCCCACGCTGCGGGCGATCGATCCGCGGTTGCACGAGGCGGCCGCCACCCTCGGCGCCGGGCCCCGCCGGATCATCCTCACCATCGACCTGCCGTTCGCGCTGCGCGGGCTGGGGCTGGCGCTCGGCTTCGCCTTCGCCACCTCGCTGGGCGAGTTCGGGGCTACCTCCTTCCTCGCCCGGCCGGACCGGCCGACGCTGCCGGTCGTGGTGTACCGGCTGATCTCGCGGCCCGGCGCGGAGAACTTCGGGATGGCGATGGCAGCGTCCGTGCTGCTCGGGTTGTTGACGGCACTGGTGATGGCGCTCGCGGAATGGGTCGGTCCCAAGGAGGTGAACCCGTGGTGAGTGGCCTGGCGGTCGTCGACGCGGTGGTGAGGTACGGCGCGACGGTAGCGGTGGACGGCGTCTCGCTGGAGGTGGCGCCGGGCGAGACCGTCGCGCTGCTGGGAGCGTCCGGCTCGGGCAAGTCGTCGCTGCTGCGGGCCGTGGCGGGGCTCGAACCGCTGCACCGCGGCAGCGTCAGCTGGGACGGCCAGGACCTCACGGCCGTGCCGGTGCACCGACGCGGGTTCGTCATGATGTTCCAGGACGGCCAGCTCTTCCCGCACCTGTCCGTGGCGGGCAACGTCGGGTACGCGCTGAACCACCTGCCCGACCGGGACCGCGACGCGCGGGTCAGCGAACTGCTCGAGCTGGTAGGCCTCGCCGGGTACGGGCCGCGGCCGGTGACCGCGCTGTCGGGCGGGCAGGCCCAGCGGGTGGCCCTCGCCCGGTCGCTGGCGCCGCGACCGCACCTGCTGATGCTGGACGAGCCGCTGTCCTCCCTGGACCGCGGGCTGCGCGAGCGCCTGGTCGGCGTCCTCGACGACACCCTGCAGGCGACCGGGACGCCGGCGCTCTACGTCACCCACGACCAGGACGAGGCCTTCGCGATCGCCGACCGGATCGCCGTCCTCTCCCACGGCAGGCTGCTGCAACTCGGCACCCCCGTCGAGCTCTGGCGGCACCCGGCCGACGCCGAGGTGGCGGCCTTCCTCGGCTACGGGCCGTTCCTGTCGCCGGCCCAGGCGCGGGCCCTCGGCTGGCACGGCGAGGCGGACGCGGGACGGGTGGCGATCGGCCCGGACGGGCTGGTGGGCGACCCGCGCGGCACGCTCGTCCCTGTCATCTCGGCGCGGCCCGGACGGGGCCGCTACGAGGTGACCGTCGAGCTCCCCGGCGGGGTCGCTGCCGAGCTGCGCACCCTCGATCCCCCGGGGGCGCAGGTCGCCATCCGTGTCGATCCGGAGGGCACCGCTGTCGTCGGGTGAGGCCACGTTGACGCCCGAGCCGCGGCTGTGACAAGTTGACGCCAGTTTCTAGCGCCGGAGGCGACACGTGCTGGTGGTCTGTCCCAATCCCACTGTCGACCGGCAGGTGATCCTCGCCGAACTCAAGCCGGGGAACGTCCTTCGCGCCACCGAGAACAAGGCCTTCCCGGCCGGCAAGGCGGTGTCGGCCGCGCGGGGTTCGATGGCCAACGGGGCCCGCCCCGAGGTGCACGTCCTGCTGCCCGAGGAAGGCGCCGACTGGTACGAGGAGGCGCTGCGCACGGAGGGCATGAACGTCACTGCCCACCGCCACGCCGGCGTGCTGCGCGAGACGATCCTGCTCTATGAGGGCTCCGGCCGGGTCACCGTCATCAACGGCAACGGAGCCGACGTGGAGCCGGAGCGCTGGCGTGGGTTCGTCCGTGCGGTCTGCGAGCGGATCCTGCCCGGCGGCTGGGTGGTCTGCAGCGGCAGCTTCCCGCCCGGGGTGACGACCGACGACATCACCGACTTCGTCACCCGTGTGGCACGGGCCGGGGGCAAGCTCGCTCTCGACACCGGCCCGGCCTGGCTGGCGGCGGGCATCGCCGGCCGTCCGGCCCTGATCTCGCCCAACCTCGCCGAGGCGGAGGCCCTGCTCTCGGGCCTCGACGTCCCCGAGCCGGTCGAGCCGGGCGCGGACGCGCTGCACCGTGCCGAGTTGGCGGCGATCAAGCTGCAGTCGCGGGGCGTCCACTACGTCACGGTCACCGCGGGGGCGGCGGGGGTTGCGTGGGCCACCCCCGAGGGCACCGGCAAGCTGCCCGGCATCGAGGTCGAGGTGCGAAACCCGATCGGGGCCGGCGACGCCTTCATGGGCGGCATGGTGTCGTGGCTCGAGGTCGGCTGGTCCTTCCCGGAAGCGGTTCGCTGGGGGATGGCTACCGCCTGCGCGGCGATCGGGCAGTGGTCACCCGGAGCGGCCTCGGCAGAGGACGCCGCCCGCTACCACGCCCGGCTGGTGCCGGCTGCTGCGAGCTGAGGCCCGCCCCGCCGGCGAGCGCCCCGGGTAGTGGGCTCGGGCCCGCCCGAGGCCCGGTCGTACCAGCGGCTAGACTGCCGCCATGAGTGCGACGCCCACGGTTGTCATCCCGACCGGGATGATTCTGCGGGTGGTCTGTTGTTGTACCTGTTGTTGAAAGTACAACAACCATCCTGGTGGCTGACCGCCGCCGCCCCTACCCGAGGACGTCACGCACCCATGACCACCACCCCTGAGCTGAACGGGGCTGCCGCCGCGCCGGGCCGTCCCTCACAGGACGAGATCTGGAACCGGATCCGGGCCGAGGTGAGTATCGACGCCGCCGC
>JAEYUH010000276.1 GCA_023432725.1 Actinomycetes bacterium
GCGCGGTGCTGAGCGCCCGGATCCCGGTCCTGATGCAGCAGGGACTGGCCGCGCTGTCGCCGGCTCAGCGGGCCGGTGCCGGCGCCCTGCAGGGCGGCCAGCTGCCCGATCTGTCGACCCTGCCGGAAGCGATCCGGGTCGTCGTCGAGACCGCCTACGGGACGGCGATCGCCGAGTCCTTCACCAGCGTGGTTCCGATGGCGATCATCGCCCTGGTGGCGATCGTCTTCCTGCCGAACCGCGCGCTCTCGCGCCGTACCGCTGCCGAGAAGCTGCGCCACACCGCCGAGAACGCCGCCCTCGAACTGGCCGATGCCGCGATGGCCATCGACTCGGTCGAGTCGGTGGACGCCACCCTGCGGCTCACCGGCCCCGCCCACCGGGACGACCCCCGGCTCAGCGTGTACCGTCCGGAGCGAGAGGAGTCCCGATGACCGACCCCGCCGACGTCGTGCCCGACCGGGCGTCCGCCGTCGACGAGGTCGACCGGCAGCTGGCCGGTCTGGTGAAGCGCATCAGGGCGCGCTGGCGATCGCTGGCCAGGGAGGTACACCCCGAGGTGCAGCCGATCGGCTACCTCGTGCTGTCCACCCTGGTCTCGGGCGGGCCCGCTCCTGCCAGCCACCTCGTGGCAGCGCTCGGCACCGACAAGAGCACCGTCAGTCGCCAGGTCTCGCACCTGGAGGAGCTGGGGCTGATCGAGCGGCGGGTCGATGAGACCGACCGGCGGGTGCACCTGCTGGCGGTCGCGCCCGCCACCGCACAGCGGCTGGCGGAGGTCCGCGCCAGGAGCCTTGCCGAACTGCGCAGCGAACTGGGCTCCTGGCCCCTTCAGGACGTCGTGACGCTCGGCGCGCTGCTCGGGCGGCTCTCCGGTGCCCTCGCGTCCCCGACAGGGTTCGCGGCCGACGGCGCGCCGTCCTGACCAGCCACGACCCCGCGGAGGGGTCGTGGAAGACTGGGACCGAAGGAGGGCCGCGATGGACGAGATCGGTCCCGGCACGCTGCTGGTAGCCAGCGTGAACACGACCGACGGCGTGTTCGACGGCACCGTCGTGCTGGTCCTCGACTCCGACGAGGGCGGCACGGTAGGGGTGGTGCTGAACAAGCTGACCGACATCGACCTGGTGAAGGCGCTGCCGCACTGGGCGCACCTGGTCAGCGTTCCCGAGTCGCTCTTCAACGGCGGCCCGGTCTCCCAGCAGGGCGCCGTCTGCCTCGCCTCGCCGACCCAGGCCGCCGACGAGCCGCCCGGCTGGCGCCGGCTGTTCGACAACGTGGGCCTGCTCAACCTCGATACCCCGGTGGAGATCGCCGAGGGCGCCTACTCCGACCTGCGGATCTTCGCCGGCTACGCGGGCTGGGACGCCGGCCAGCTCGAGGCAGAACTGGCTCGCGAGCTGTGGTACCCGGTGCGCGCACTGCCCGGTGACCCCTTCGACCCCGACCCTGACACGATGTGGCGTCGGGTGCTGCGCCGCCAGGGTGGCGACCTCGGCCTGCTGTCGACGTGGACGGCCGAACCCGAGTACAACTGATCCCGGGCAAGCCTCCTTGGCCGCAGCGTAGACTCGTCCAGACGCGACGACCAAGGGAGGGTGGTTGATGTCAGAGGCCTATGGCGGCCCACCCCGGATCCTCGTCATCGATGATGACCAGGCGCTGGCGGAGATGCTCGACATCGTGCTCCGCTCGGAGGGGTTCCAGGCTCGACTGTGCCATGTCGGGGACACGGCGCTGGAGGCCTTCAGGGAGTACCGCCCCGACCTCGTGCTGCTCGACCTGATGCTGCCCGGCAGGGACGGCGTCGACGTCTGCAGGGACATCAGGGCCGAATCGGGAGTTCCCGTGGTCATGCTGACCGCGAAGTCCGACACCACCGACGTGGTGCACGGGCTCGAGGCGGGGGCGGACGACTACGTGGCCAAGCCGTTCAAGACCCAGGAGCTGGTAGCCCGGATCAAGACCCGGCTGCGCCGCCAGATCCGCACCGGCGAGACCGACGACGTGCTGCGGATCGGCGACATCACGATCCGGGTGGACGAGCACACGGTCCGCCGCGACGACCAGGAGATCTCGCTCACCCCGCTGGAGTTCGACCTGCTGCTGGCCCTGGCCCGCAAGCCGCGCCAGGCGTTCACCCGCGAGGTGCTGCTGCAGGAGGTGTGGGGCTACCGGCACGCCAGCGACACCCGGCTGGTCAACGTCCACGTCCAGCGGCTGCGGTCCAAGATCGAGCGCGATCCGGAGCGACCCGAGATCATCGTCACCGTGCGTGGCGTCGGCTACCGGGCGGGAGAACCGCGCACCGTGCCATGAGCCGGGTGACGCGGTTCTCGCCGCTTCGGATGTGGGCCCGGTCGCTGCCGTTCCGGGTGGTGGTGCTCACCCTGGGCGCCACGATCGTGATCCTCGCCGCTACCGGTTTCTTCCTGCTCGACCAGTCGGGTCGCGGGATCATGGAGGGCAAGACCCAGACCTCGGTGGCCGAGGCCTCCGCGGTGGTCCAGGCGATGCAGCGCGACCTGACGACCACCGACCTGCGCACCACCTCGGTCAACGAGCGCATCACCCGGCTGGCCCGCGAAGCGGCCGGACGCGGCCAGTTCGGCAACCAGTACTTCGTCGTGGTGGAGACCCCGGTCTCCCAGATCGCCGACAATGCCCTCGACCTGACCTCCATTCCGCAGAACATCAGGTCCTCGGTGGCCTCCGGCGACGGGATGTGGAGCACGCCCACCCTGATCCGGTTCACCGGCGGCCGGGAGAGCGAGCCGGGGCTGGTCGTCGGCACCAACCTGCTGGCTCCCGGCCAACAGCCGTACCCCGTGTTCTTCATCTTCTCCACAGCTCAGGAGCGGCAGACCCTCGCCGTGGTGCAGCAGGCCACCCTCGCCACCGGGCTGTTCCTGCTGCTGGGGCTGGCGCTGACCGTGTACCTGATCGCGATGCAGGTACTGCAGCCGGTGCGGGCCGCCCGCCGGGCCGCCGAGCGACTCGCCGCCGGCCACCTCGAGGACCGGATGGCCGTGGTCGGCACCGAGGACCAGGCCGCACTGGCCCGGTCGATGAACTACATGGCCGACCAGTTGGCCCGCAAGATCAGGGAGCTGCAGGGGCTGTCGCTGGTGCAGCAGCGCTTCGTCTCCGACGTCTCCCACGAACTGAGGACCCCGTTGACGACGATCCGGATGGCCGGTGAGGTGATCCACGCCAACCGCGCGAACTTCGATCCGCTGACCGCCCGCTCGGCCGAACTGCTGTCCACCGAGCTCGACCGGTTCGAGGCGCTGCTCACCGACCTGCTGGAGATCTCGCGGTTCGACGCCGGCGCCGCGGTGCTCAGCCTCGACGAGACCGACCTCACCCAACTGGTCACCGACGAACTCGACGCTGTCTCCCGGCTGGCGGCCGAGTTCGGGACGGAGCTGACCCTCGACGCCCCCGCGTCGTGCCGCGCCGAGGTGGACTCGCGCCGGATCCGGCGGATCGTCCGCAACCTGCTGACCAATGCCATCGAGCACGGCGAGCGCCGGCCGATCAGCGTCCACGTCCGCGGCGACGGCGCGGCGGTGGCGATCGCGGTGCGCGACCACGGCGTCGGCCTGAACGGCGCCCAGGCCGGGCTGGTCTTCGACAGGTTCTGGCGCGCCGACCCGGCCCGCGCCCGTCGGCTCGGCGGCACAGGGTTGGGACTGTCGATCGCCCTGGAGGACGCCCGGCTGCACGGCGGCACCCTTGAGGTGTGGGGCAGGCCGGCAGCCGGTGCCCAGTTCCTGCTGACGTTGCCGTGCCGGGCCGGGGAGGCCGTCACCAGCCGGCCGTGGCCGGTGGTGCCACCCCAGGGGCAGGAGGTGGGCGAGCGTGCGATCCCTGCGTGAGTTCGTCGCAGCGGCGCTGGCCGCCGTCCTGCTGGTCGGTTGCGCCGGAGTCCCGACCTCGGGCCCGGTCCGCGAGCACGACGCCGGACAGGAGGAGCTCGACTCCTCGGTGCGGGTGGCGCCGGTGCCCCCGGTTGCCGACGCGTCCCCCATGCTTGTCGTGGAGGGGTTCCTGCACGCCATGGGCACCGATCAGCCCGGCTTCCCGGTGGCCCGGCAGTACCTGACGATCGCCGCGAATCGGGCCTGGCGCCCGGAGACCGGCACCCTGATCTACGCCGACGGTGACCAGCCCAAGGAGACCGAGAACTCGACCCCGGAGCAGCCGGACATCAGCTTCGGCGCCACCCTGAGCGGCGCACTCAGCCCCGCGGGGGAGTACAGCAGGGCGAGCGGCGGCCTTCGCCACGACTTCGGTCTGGTCCGGACCGCCGACGACCAGTGGCGGATCTCGCGGCCCCCGGACGGGCTGCTGGTCTCGCGCTATCACTTCACCACCAACTACAGCGCGCTCGACCTGCACTTCGCCGATCCGGCCGGGACGGCGCTGGTGCCCGACCCACGCTTCTTCCCACAGGGCGCCAGCCTGGCGCACACCCTTGTCGAGGCCCAGTTCGCCGGCCCGGGGGAGTGGCTGGCCCCCGCCGTGCGGGACGAGACCTGGCAGGGCCTGTCGGCCCAGCGGGTCGAGGTGTCCACCCAGGGTGTGGTGACCGTCTACCTCAGCCCGGCCGCGGCCCGCCTCTCCGATGCCCAGCGCCACCTGCTGATGTCGGAGCTGACCGCGACACTGACCCAACTGCCCCAGGTGGACGGGGTGCAGGTGAGCGTCGGCGCGACCTTGCTGCCGCTGCCCGGCACCACCCGCACCACCCTGACCGCCGACGACTTCGCCGACCTGGCCCCGGCCGGCCAGCAGACCGCGGGCCGGCTGCTGATCGCCAGGGAGGGCAGGATCCGGCTGGTGGAGACCGCCCAGCCGTGGGCGGAGGGTGACCCGGTAGCACCCGCCCTGACCGAGGCCGGCCTGATCGCGGCCCGCACCGACCTCGCCGAGGCGGCGACGGTGAACCCCGAGGCCACCCGGCTGCAGGTAGCCAAGCTCCGCGGGGAGGAGGCGGTGACCCTGCTGGAGGGCAACCACCTGCTGCGTCCCGACTACTCGCGCAACCACGAGCTGTGGGCGATCGCGAACAGCGCCGCCGCCGACGGGTTCAGGGTGTTCGCCCCCGGGTCCCGGGCCGCCATCGAGGTGTCCGCGGCCGACCTGCCCCTGGAAACGGTCAGAGCCTTCCGGATCTCCCCCGACGGCAGTCGGATCGCCCTGGTGATCGACGGCCCCGAGGCCGAACAGGTGGGGGTGGCACGGATCGTCCGGAGCGGCAAGGGGATCCGGCTCGAGGCGTTCCGCGTCGTCGAGGTGAGTCCACCGGCCGGAGCGGGCAGGCGGCTGGTCGACGTCGGCTGGACCACCGCCACCGAGCTCCTCGTGCTCGTCACCCAGGGCACCACGGCGAGCGTGGTGCGGGTCGACCAGGATTCGGCGCGCGCCGACGACATCGGCCCCGCGGCGGTGGTCGGGCTGCGGGAGCTGGCCGTCGTGCCGGGCCGGCAGGCCGTGCTGCGCGGGACGGCGACCGTCTTCCGCTACGAGGGCGACTTCAACTGGAAGCTGACCCCCAGTTCCGTCGACGCCGTGGCCTACTCCGGCTGACCTGTGGACGCCGTCGCTCGCGGCCACCCGGCTGTGGACAACTGACCGACCGGCCACTGCCTGCCAAGGATCCCGGGGTGACCCGGATCGCCACCGCCCTGGCCGACCTCGTGCTCGGCGCCCGATGCGCCGGCTGCGGGGTGCCCGCGGTGGGGCTGTGTCCCGACTGCGCTGCCGTGCTGGCGGCGTCGCGTCCCCTCGCCGCGACCAGGGCGTTGGCCGGCTGTCCCGTCACGATGGCGGCGGGGGAGTACTCGGGGCAGCTGCGGCGGGTGCTGATCGCCGCCAAGCAACGCGGAGGTCTCACCCACCTGCCGCTGCTCTCCCGGCTGCTGGCGAGGGCGGTGGCCGCGCTCCTGCTCACCCGGCCCCCGACCGGCCGGGTGATGCTGGTCCCTGTGCCCACCGTCCGGGCCAGGGTGCTGGAGCGCGGCCTCGACCTGACCGCCGTCCTCGCCCGACGCGCGGCCGGCGAACTGGCCGGGTGCGGGCTGGCGGTGGTGGCCAAACCCGTGGTGGAACTGGCGCGGATCCCCGCCGACCAGGTCGGGCTCGGCCGCCGGCAGCGGACGGCGAACGCCGCCGGCGCCTACCGCTGCCGCGGGCCCGTCCCCGCGGGATCGGTGGTGGTGGTCGATGACATCGTCACCACGGGGTCGACCCTGGTGGCGATGGCGGCGGCGCTGCGGCAGGCGGGGGTGGAGCCGCTGGGTGCGGCGACCGTGGCCCAGACGCCACGACGCGGGGGCCCGCAAGCCCCCGCGTCGCTGTGAGGTGTGTCAGACGGCGTCGCTCCCGCTCTCGCCGGTGCGGACCCGAACCACGGTGTCGACCGGGATCACCCAGATCTTGCCGTCGCCGACGGCGCCGGTCCGGGCGCCCTGCAGCACGACTCCCACCAGGGTCTCGGCCTCCGCATCGTCGACCAGCACCTCCACCTTCACCTTCTGGATGAAGTCGATGGTGTACTCGGCCCCGCGGTAGACCTCGGTGTGGCCCCGCTGGCGGCCGTACCCTGACACCTCGGTGATGGTCATGCCCGCGACGCCATGGCGGACCAGGGCCTTCTGGACGGTCTCCAACTGCTCGGGCTGGATGATCGCTGTAACCAGCTTCACGGTTCAGGCTCCCGTCTTCTCGGTCTGGGGAAGGTCGTCGGCAGACAGGACGAGGGTCCGCTGCACCTTGCTGGAGTAGTACACCGGGCTGAGGTCGTAGCCGACCTCGGAGTGCTCGGCGAGGTCGATGCCGTTCAGCTCCTCGGAGGCGCTGACCCGCCAGCCGATCGTCTTCTTGATGGCGAGGGCGATCACGTAGGTGACGACGAACGAGAAGACCATCACCGCGACAGCACCGATCAGCTGCTTGACGAACTGGTCGAGGCCACCGCCGTAGAACAGGCCCGCAACACCAGGGCTGGCCGGGTCGCCGGAGGTTGCCGGATCGGCGAGGAAGCCGATCGCCAGGGTGCCGACCAGGCCGCCGACCAGGTGCACGCCGACCACGTCGAGCGAGTCGTCGTAGCCGAACTTGTACTTCAGGCCGACGGCGTAGGCGCAGGCGACACCGGCCAGCAGGCCGATGACGAGCGCGCCGACAGGGCTGACCGCACCGGCGGCAGGGGTGATGCCGACCAGGCCCGCGACGATGCCGGACGCGGCGCCCAGCGAGGTCGCGTGGCCGTCCCGGATCCGCTCCACCGCGAGCCAGGCCAGCATCGCGGCAGCGGTCGCGGCCAGGGTGTTCACCCAGGCGAGCGAGGCCAGGCCGTTGGCGGCGACCGCCGAGCCGGCGTTGAAGCCGAACCAGCCGAACCACAGCAGGGCGGCGCCCAGCATGACCAGGGTCAGGTTGTGCGGACGCATCGGACGGCTGCCGAAGCCGATCCGCGGACCGATCACCAGCGCCAGGGCCAGCGCCGCGGTACCGGCGTTGATGTGGATGGCGGTGCCGCCGGCGAAGTCGATGGCGCCCAGCGTGTTGGCGATCCAGCCGCCCTTCGACTCGTCACCGTCGAAGGCGAAGACCCAGTGCGCCGCCGGGAAGTAGACCAGCGTGCCCCAGATCACGGTGAACACCGTCCAGGCGCCGAACGAGGCGCGGTCGGCGATGGCACCCGAGACCAGCGCCACGGTGATGATCGCGAAGCAGGCCTGGAAGGCGACGAAGGCCAGCGACGGCAGCGTCCCGGAGAGGGAATCGCCTGCCATCAGCCCCTGCAGCCCCAGGTACTCCAGCGGGTTGCCGATCAGGCCGAGCCCGCCGACGGAGTCACCGAAGGCGAGGCTGTAGCCGTAGAGCACCCACAGCACCCCGATGACGCCCATGCTGACGAAGCTCATCATCATCATGTTGAGGACGCCCTTGGCGCGGACCATGCCGCCGTAGAAGAGCGCGAGACCGGGGGTCATCAACAGCACGAAGGATGCTGCGGTGAGGACCCAGGCGGTATCGCCGGTATCGAGTTCCAGAATCATGCCCTTCAGGCTGTCGGATGGCTGTTACGCCCGGGTTCTGCCCGTGTTACGAGGTGATGAGCCACTGTTACAGGCTTGTTAGCCCTTGTTACGGCAGCGTTGCGCGCGCTGGGCGGTGGCCTGGACGGTGGCCGGTGCGCGGGCGGCCGGGATGGTGGGACAACACGCGCCACGCGTCGGCGACAGGCTTTGACGCGACCCCGAAGCCGACTACGGTGGGGGTATGGCACCCAGGGTCCAGCCTGCAGCTTCGGCGGCAGGGGCGGGCCCGGGTGCCATTGTCGTCCAGGCATTCTTCCGATCCAGCCTGATGACGACCCAGACACCACCAGGAGGTTGACATGGATGTCCTTGTTACCGGTCGGCACTGCCAGATCCCCGATGATTTCCGGTCCAGGGTCGAAGAGAAGATCGCCTCCATCGAGAAGCTGAAGGACAGGGTGATCCGGGTCGAGGTCCAGGTCACAGCCCATGGGCACAAGCGGCAGCCGGACCAGTCGACCGGAGTCGAGATCACGCTGCGGAGCAAGGGCCCGGTGGTGCGGGCCGAGGCCTTCGCCGACGACAAGGCGGTAGCCTTCGACCGGGCGCTGGAGCGGCTGAAGTCCCAGTTGCGCCGCGCCTCCGACCGCCGCAAGACCCATCGCGGGCTGCGTACCGCTGCGCCACTGGCCGGGGTGCCCGCCGGGGCCGGTGATGCCGGGGCCGAGGAGACCGAGACCGCCCAGGTGCGGACCCTCGCCGCAGGGCTTGAGGTGCACGGCGACGGCCCGCTGGTGGTGCGCGAGAAGGTGTTCGAGGCAACCCCGCTGACCCTCGCCCAGGCGCTGGACGAGATGGAGCTGGTCGGCCATGACTTCTTCCTCTACGTCGACGCCGAGACCAACGCCCCCAGCGCGGTCTACCGGCGCAAGGCGTACGACTACGGAGTGATCCACCTCAGCGTCGACAAGGCCGGCGCTGCCCAGGGCTGAGCTGAGCCCGGCCCAGGCGCGGCGGGCGGTGCTCGCCGCGCAGGGGTTCGGGCGGTCACCGGCGGGGGACGGACCCGTCACCATCCGTCAGGTCCAGCGGGTGATCGACAAGGTGGGGCACTTCCAGATCGACACCGTCAACGTCGCGGTGCGGGCCCACTACATGCCACTCTTCGCCCGCCTCGGGCCCTACGACCGCGGCCTGCTCGAGCGGGCTGCCGGGGTCGCTCCGCGCCGGTTGTTCGAGTGCTGGCTGGGTGGCGCCGTCTCCTACCTCGACGTCGAGCTCTATCCGGCGTTCCGCCACCGGATGGCCGAGCAGCAGGCGCGGCCGTGGGAGTGGCTGGCCCGGATCAGCGCCGAGCATCCCGAACTGCTGGGCAAGATCCAGCGCCAGCTCAGCGAGCACGGACCGCTGACCGCGCGGCAGATCGAACACCCGGACAACCGTGAACCGGGGGCGTGGTGGAACTGGTCGGACGCCAAGACCGGCCTCGAGTGGCTGCTCACCATCGGCGAGGTGACCGTCGCCAGCCGCAACCCCCAGTTCGAGCGGCTCTACAACCTGCCCGAGCGCGTGATCCCGCCCGCGATCCTGGCCCGCGGTGACCTCGAGGCGGCCGAGGCGACCAGGCTGCTGGTGGCACGCTCGGCGGCTGCTCTGGCCGTCGCCACCGAACGCGACCTGGCCGGCTACTTCCGGCTCAACGCCGCCCGCGCCCGGGAAGCGGTCGCCGACCTGGTGGCATCCGGGGAACTGGAGCCCGTGGCGGTGAAGGGCTGGAAGCTGCCGGCCTACCTGTGGCACGAGGCGCGGCTGCCGCGCCGGCTCGCCGGGGATTCCCTGGTCAGCCCGTTCGACTCGCTCGTCTCCGACCGCGATCGCCTGCTGCAGACCTTCGGCGTCGACTACCGGATCGAGATCTACGTGCCGGCGGCGAAGCGGGTGTGGGGCTATTACGTGTACCTGTTCGTGATGGACGACGCCATCACGGCCAGGGTGGACCTCAAGGCCGACCGGCAGGCGGGGGCGCTGCTGGTGCAGGCCGCCTGGCTCGAGCCCGGTGCTCCCTCGCCGGAGACGGCGGGCCGGCTGGCGGGGGCGTTGCGCTCCATGGCCGGCTGGCTCGGGCTCGCCGGCGTGGAGGTGCGCCCGAAGGGCACCCTCGCGGCAGCGCTGGAGCGGGAGGTCCGCGCGGCCACCGGGTGAGCCGGTCGGCTCAGTGGCTGAGGTGCCGGGGTGGCGGGAGCGGCGCGTCGGCGGAGCCGCTGTCGGGCTCGCGATGACGCTGCGCGTACGCCGCGTCCTCGTCCCCGGCGTGCACGTGGGTAGGGTCGAGCACCCGGGCGAGGAAGGTGCGGGTGCGCTCCTCCTTCGGGTTGCCGATGACCTCCTCCGGCGGCCCCTCCTCGACGATCGCCCCGTCGTCCATGAAGATCACCCGGTCGGCCACCTCTCGGGCGAAGGCCATCTCGTGGGTGACGACCATCATCGTCATGCCCTCGCTCGCCAGGTCACGCATGACGGCGAGCACGTCGCCGACGAGTTCGGGGTCGAGCGCCGAGGTCGGCTCGTCGAAGAGCATCATCTCCGGGTCCATCGCCAGCGCCCGTGCGATAGCCACCCGCTGCTGCTGGCCACCCGACATCTGGGCGGGGAAGGAGTCGCCGCGGTCACCCAGGCCCACCTTCGTCAGGTTCTCCAGCGCGATCCGCCGGGCCTCCTCCGGCGACTTCTTGAGCACCCGGATCTGGGCGATGGTGCAGTTCTCCAGGGCCGTGAGGTGCGGGAACAGGTTGAACTGCTGGAAGACCATCCCCATCTTGGTGCGGATCTTGTCGACGTCGGCGTCGAGGTCGGTGATCTCTTCGTTGAGGATGAAGATCCGGCCCGCGGTGGGCCGCTCGAGCACGTTGACGCAGCGCAGCAGGGTCGACTTGCCGGAGCCCGACGGGCCGATCACGCAGACCACCTCGCCGCGGTGGACGGTGGTGGTGATGCCCTTGAGCACCTCGAGGTCGCCGAAGGACTTGTGGAGGTCGTAGATCTGGATCTCGTCCTCGCGGTTGCCGGTCGGGATGGTCTGGGTCATGGCGGTCACCTGGCCTTCGCAGCCTTGGCCTCGAGCCGCCGGACCAGGTAGCTGAGGGGGAGGGTGATGACGAGGTACAGCAGGCCGGCTACCACCAGCGGCGTCATGTTCGCGTAGGTGTTGGCCAGGTCGCGGCCGTACTTGGTGAGCTCGAAGTCGGCCTTCACCAGTCCGAGCACGTAGACCAGCGAAGAGTCCTTGGTGAGCAGCACCAGCTCGTTGGTCAGCGGCGGGATCACGATCCGGAAGGCCTGCGGCAGGATGATCCGCTGCATCGCCATGCCGGGCGGCATCCCGAGCGAGCGGGCGGCCTCGAACTGCCCCTTCGGGACGGCCTGGATGCCGGCCCTGATGGTCTCCGACATGTACGCCGCCGAGACCATGCCGAGCGCCGTCCAGACTGTGCCGAACGGGTCGAGCGGGAACCGGAAGCCGGGGAAGGCGATCCCCAGCAGGCTGAACGCCAGAAGCACGATGATCGCCGGGACGCCGCGGAAGAACTCGATGTAGATGTTGGCCAGCCACCGGTAGGGCGCCACCTGGGACATCTTCATCAGGGCGAGGACGGTGCCCGCCACCAGGCCGAAGACGAAGGCCCCCGCGGTGTAGGCGATCGTGTGCAGGAACGCCCACAGCAGGCCCGGCCCGAGGATCTCCTGGATCAGGTCGGGGCGGAAGAAGGCGTTCTGGACGGCCCTGCCGTCCACCGTCAGCACGGCGAGCGCGAGCAGCAGGAGCAGGACCCCGTACTGCACCATCCGGAAGCGCTGGGCGCGCCTGCGGGGCGAGAGGCTCCTGCGAGCCCGGGGTTCGGTGGCGGTGGCTGTCATGGGTACTCCCTCGCCCGGTGCGTGGTGCCGCCGACGCGGCGGGTACAGGTTAGGCCCCCGACGGGGGGCGCGCAGGCGGTCCCGGGGACCGGTGGCCGGTCCCCGGGACGCCGGTGGGAATCACTTCGGGGCGTCGACCCCGAACCACTTCTTGTAGACGTCGTTGAACCGGCCGTCAGCCTTGGCGTCGGCCAGCACCTTGTTCACCCTTTCCAACAGCGCGGTGTTGTCCAGGCTCATGTTGAACCCGTACTGCTCACCGGTGGCGAACTCCTTGACCACCTTCGTGGTCGGGTTGTTCTTGGCGAAGTCGAACAGCACGCCGTTGTCGTTGATGGCGGCATCGGCAGTGTTGGCGAGGACGGAGTTGGCGGTGCCGGGCAGGTCGTCGAAGATCTTCACCTCGTAGCCGTTGGCGGCGGCGTTCTCCTCGGCGTAGATCTGGCCGGTGGTGTCGGTCTGCGCGGCCAGCACCTTGCCCTTGAGGTCGGGCAGGTCGGTGATCGGCGAGTCGGCCTTCACCAGCAGCGCCTGGGTGGCGTCGAAGTAGGGGTCGGAGAACAGCGAGGACTTCTTGCGCTCCTCGGTGATCGTGATGGCTGCCGCGCCGAGGTCACACTTCTTGGCGGTGAACACGGCTCCGGACTGGATCTGCCCGAAGTCGATGTCGATGATCTCCTGGGTGACCCCCAGGTCGGCGGCGATCAGGTCGACCACGTCGACGTCGAAGCCGACGATCTTGTCACCCTCGGGGAACTGGAAGGGGGCATAGGCGAGGTGGGTGCACACGGTGAGCTTGCCGGGGGCGACCAGGGCCAACCCGTCGGCGGACGACTCCCCACCCGGGACAGCGGGGGTGGGCTGGGAGTAGTTGGCGCACCCGGTGAGAACGACGGCCAGAGCCGCCGCGGCACCAGCTGCACGGAACAGGGACTTCATGGTGGAACCTTCCTGTGGGTCAACTGGGTGAATGATGCCAGCGGTTCATTGCGGTTCTGCTACAAGGATGCTCCCGTGGGCACGCGGGTGGGTGGCGATCGCCTCATGGGTGGGTCACGGCGAGGCCGCGGGAGCGGCTGGGGCGATGGCCTAGGATGGTCTGGCTAACCAGCTCGGACGAAGGAAGCGCGGACGCCGTGGCACTACTGGACAGACTGTTGCACATGGGCGAGGGCAGGTCCCTCAAGAAGCTCAAGGCGGTGGCGGCGCAGGTCAACTCCATCGAACCCGACTACCTGGAGATGTCGGACGCCGAGCTGCAGGGGCAGACCGCCGAGCTCAGGCAGCGGCGCGAGAACGGCGAAGCGCTGGACGACCTGATGCCGGAAGCCTTCGCGACGGTGCGGGAGGCCAGCAAGCGGGTGCTCGGCAAGCGCCACTTCGACGTCCAGCTCCAGGGCGCGGCCGCCCTGCACTGGGGCAACATCGCCGAGATGAAGACCGGTGAGGGCAAGACCCTCGTCGCGGTGCTGGCGTCCTACCTCAACGCGCTGGACGGCAAGGGCGTCCACGTCGTCACGGTGAACGACTACCTGGCCAAGTTCCAGTCTGAGCAGATGGGCCGCATCCACCACTTCCTGGGGCTGTCGGTGGGCGCCATCCTCTCGCAGATGACGCCGGCCGAGCGCAAGCTCGCCTACGCCTGCGACATCACCTACGGCACGAACAACGAGTTCGGCTTCGACTACCTGCGCGACAACATGGCGCTGTCCCTGGACGACTGCGTGCAGCGCGGCCACCACTACGCGATCGTGGACGAGGTCGACTCGATCCTGGTCGACGAGGCGCGGACGCCGCTGATCATCTCCGG
>JAEYUH010000282.1 GCA_023432725.1 Actinomycetes bacterium
CCGGTGTTCAGCGCAGCCAGCAGGTCGACGAGTTCGGCTCCGCGAACCTCGCCGACCACCACCCGGTCCGGGCGCATCCGGAGCGCCTGGCGGACGAGGTCGGTGAGGGTGATGGCCCCGGCGCCCTCCGTGTTGGCTGGGCGTCCCTCCAGGCGCAGGCAGTGCGGGTGGTCCGGGGCCAGCTCTCGGGAATCCTCGACGACCACGATCCGCTCGGCGGCCGGGACGAGGCCGAGCAGGGTGGCCAGCAGCGTGGTCTTGCCGGAACCGGTGCCCCCGCTCACCAGGAACGCCCGACGCCGCTCCACCACCCGGTGCAAGAGGTCGGCGGCCTGCGGGGCGAGAGCGCCCCCTGCCACCCAGTCGGCCAGGCTCAGGCTCGTCGTTCGCGGCACCCGCAGCGACAGGCAGGTACTGCCGCCGGCGACCACGCCGAGCACCGCGTGCACCCGGACCCCGCTGGCCAGCCTCGCGTCCACGAACGGGGAGCCGTCGTCCAGCCGCCGGCCCACCGAGGCGGCGAGCCGGACGGCGAGCCGTCGCACCTCGGCCTCGCCCGAGAACCCCACCGGCGCCCGCTCGAGTCCTCGGCCGCGGTCGAGGTAGACCTCGTCGGGGCCGTTGACCAGCACGTCGGTGACCCCGGGGATCGCCAGCAGGGGGTCCAGCGGTCCGGCGCCTACCGACTCCCGGCGCAGCGCAGCGACCGTCGACCGCACGGTGCCGTCGCTGACCAGGTGGCCGAGGTCACGCAACGCGAGGCCGACCTCGACCGGGCCGGCCGCCAGCCCGCGCCGACCCAGATAGGCACGGACGGCCTCCACCGGCAGCTCAGCCATCGGGCTCACCCAGCAGCTTGTCGAGCAGCCGCCGGCAGGCCGCCCGGTAGGGCCGCCCGCCCCGCAGCGGCGGGAGACCCCGCTCGGCGGCCGCGGGCAACCGACGATCATCCGGCAGCTCGGCGATGACCGGTAGCTCCAGCGCGTCGGCCACGACCGCCGCCCCCACCCCCAGCGGCCCCCGCCGCAGCACCACCTCCGCCGCCGACAGGTGGAGCGCCCGCGCCACCTCGCGGGCGGCCGCCACCCCACGCACGCCCGCGTTGACCACCAGCAGCACCCTGGTCGCCAGCCGGAGCGACTCCCGGGCGGCCACCCCGAGGCCACGGCCCGGGTCGACGACCACCAGGTCGTGGCCCCGGCGCAGCGAGCCGATGATCGCGGCCAACGGGTCGCGGGCCAGATCGACGGCCGGGCCGCGGGCCATGGACACCAGCGAGACCCCGTCCACCACCGGAAGGTACGGACGCAGGTCGCCGACGTAGCCCTCGGCACCGCTGAGCCGCGGCCACCGCCAGCCGCCGGTCTGCTCGGCGCCGAGCAGCAGGTCGATCCCGCCGCCCACCACGTCGGCGTCCACCAGGGCAGCCGGACGGGAGCCGGCAGCGGCCAGGCAGGCCAGCGCCCCGGCCAGGGTGGAGGCCCCGACCCCACCGGAGCCCCCCACCACCGCCACCACCGGCGCGCGACCCGCCACCACACCGTCGCCGTTGAGCACCACCCCGACCCACGCCGCCCCTGCGGGCAGCGCTATCACCCGCGCTGACAGCGGCGCCGACCAGGCCGCCAGCAGGGCCTGGTCGGTACCCACCAGGAACACCTCCCTGCGGTGGGGCAGCGCCCGGCCGGCCACCGGTTCGGCGAGCAGGTCGGAGATGAAGACCGCCCCAGCGCTCTCCCAGTGCCGGGAGACCTCCTCGACGCCGGTGACCGCGGCAGCGGTCAGGTCCTGCGCAGCGGCAGCCGACAGCACCAGGTCCTGAACCTCTCCAGGACCCGCCACCACGAGCACGTCGACCCGTTCCACACCGGGATCCTTGGCGGGAGGGCCACCGTTGTGCCAACAACTTCGCGGGCCTGTGGACAACCCGCGTCATCCACAGCGGTCGCGCCTCGGCCGTCTGCCGCACCGGTCAACGTACGATGCGGGCATGGCCCCGTCCGTGAGCCCCTTCCCGCCGTCGGCGGTGCAATGGCTGACGGCACCCGGCGCCGCCTCGCTGCTCGCCGTCGGCATCGGGTCGCTCACCCTCGCCCGCCGGCTGAACCCGCGCGCCACCCGGCTCGCCGTCGTCGACAGGGACCCCGGACGGGTAGCCGCAGCGGCCGGCAGACTGCCGGGGCTGGTGGCCGTCGTCGCAGCCCCGGACGCCATTCCGCTGGTGCCGTGCGTCGTCGACCAGGTGGTGGTCGTCGACCTGCTGCACACGCTCCCGCCGAGGCTGGCGCTGGCCGAGTTCGCCCGGGTGCTGCGCCCCGGCGGCAGCCTCGCCGTCGTCCACACCGCCCGCGACGACTCCGTCCCGTGGGTGCGGCGGCTGGCCGGGATCGTCCGGCGGCTGGACCCGGAGGCGATGACGGGGGACGGGCTGGCACCCACCCAGGCCGCCCTGCACGACAACCCCTACTTCCCGATGCTGCAGCGCCAGGAGTTCCGGCGCTGGGTGCCCGCCGACCGGGACGACCTGCGCCGGATGATCGAACGCCTGGAAGGAGTGCGTGCCGCCGAGCCGGACGAGCGCGCCGAGGTGCTCGCCGAAGCGGACGCGTTGTACGACTCCGTCGCCCGCGTCCCCGACCCGCTGCTGCTGCCCTACACCGTCACCTGCTGGCGTGGCACCGTCGACCACACCGAGCTGACGGCACCGCTGGAGCCCGAGGACGTCGGCCTGCGCATCACCCTGTAGAGCGGTTCGGACGGGAGCGGTTCCGCCGACGCCCCGACTGGGTAGGCTGAGGCCACCACCAGCGCAAGGAGCCCTCGGATGGCAGAACAGCAGGACCTCGCCGGCATCATCAAGAACATCCAGTCGGATGTCCGCACGATCGTCAGGGGCGAGATCGAACTGGTCAAGGCCGAACTCGTGCCACAGGCCAAGTCCGCGGGGATCGGCGCCGGCCTGCTGGGCGGAGCGGCCTACCTCGCGATCACTGCCGGCACGCTGCTCTTCTTCGGCTTGTCCTTCCTGCTCTCGCTGGGGTTCATGACCTGGTTCTCGCTGTCGGCCCTCGGAGCGCTGGCCTGGGGCTTCTGCGTGATGGCGCTGCTGCTGGTGCTGATCGCCGGCGGGCTGGCCTTCGTCGCCCGGCAGCGGATGAACTTCAGCGCGCCGACGGCAGCCATCGAGCAGGCCGGGAAGACCGGCGACCGGGTGACCACCGCGGTGAAGTCCGCGGTGCGCGAAGCCGGGTCGCTGTCGCTCACCGGGTCTCCCCGCCAGCGCGAACTGGAGTGATCCCGGCGGTCGGACGCGCGCGTCAGCGCTGCAAGGAGATGACCCGCGACTCCCACGCCTCCAGCACGGGGGCCTCGGAGTCGTGGGTGCCGAGCAGCACCGTCGCGCCCACCAGGGAGGGCAGCTCGCCCAGCGGCAGCGGTACCGGCTCCGACCCGAGGTTCGCGACGACCAGCAGGCGGTCGTCGTCCAGCGTCCGGGTGTAGGCGAACAGCCGTTCGTGGTCAGGCGCCAGCAGCTCGAACCTGCCCTCGCGGACCACCTCGAGTTCGTGTCGCAGGGCGATCAGCCGCCGGTAGTGGTGCAGCACCGAGTCCGGGGCCGCGGCCGCCGCCGCGACGTTGATCGAGGTGTGGTTCGGGTTCACCTGCAGCCACGGGGTTCCGGCGCTGAACCCTGCGTTCGCGGACGCGTCCCACTGCATCGGCGTCCGCGCGTTGTCACGGCTCTTCAGGGCCAGCACGCCGAGCGCCTCGGCGGGATCCATCCCCGCCTGGGTGGCGAGCAGGTAGAACTGCCGCGACTCGATGTCGTCGTACTGCTCGATCGCCGTGAAGCCGGCATTGGTCATGCCGATCTCCTGGCCCTGGTAGACGTAAGGCGTCCCCCGCAACAGGTGCAGGACGGTGCCCAGCGTCTTGGCCGACTCGACCCTGTGCTCGGGGGAATCGTCCCCGAACCGGGAGACCGAACGCGGCTGGTCGTGGTTCTCGAAGAACAGCGAGTTCCAGCCCCGGTCGGCCAGCCCCTCCTGCCAGGCGGCGAGGTTGCGCTTGAGGTCGGGCAGGTGGAGGGGCCGGTGCGCCCACTTCAGCGAGTTCGGCTCCTGGTCGAGCATGACGTGCTCGAAGGAGAACACCATGGTGAGTTCCCGCTCGGCCGGATCGGTGTACTCGCGGGCATGGTCGACGTCCACCATCACCATCTCGCCGACGGTGAAGAGCTCGCGGTCGGTGAGGCCCACCTCGCGGTTCATCTC
>JAEYUH010000301.1 GCA_023432725.1 Actinomycetes bacterium
TCCCTCGGCCAGTACCCGCACCCTGCCCGGCGCGCCCGGCCCGCCGGGCAGCACCCGCACCCGCAGCTCCTCCCGGTCGAGGTCGGGGACCAGCTCGAGCCCTGCCACCCAGACGGCCGGTACCGACTCGGCCCAGACCGTCTGCCAGATCCCCGACTGCGGGGTGTACCAGATCCCGCCGGGCTTGAGCACCTGCTTGCCGCGGCTGTGCCAGGAGGTGTCGGTGAGGTCGCGGACCCGGACCACGACCTCGTGGTCGGTCTGCTCGCCGATCCGTCCGGTGAGGTCGATGGTGAAGGGCAGATAGCCGCCGCGGTGGCCGCCGACGGCGACCCCGTCCAGCCAGACCTCGGCGTCGCTGTCCACCGCCCCGAAGTGCAGCAGCACCCGGTCGGCGACGAAGCCGGCCGGCAGCCGCAGCGTCCGGCGGTACCACAGCGCCTGGTCCGGCAGCAGTGTCCGGTTCACCCCCGACAGCGGCGCTTCCGGAGAGAAGGGGACAAGGATCTCGCCGTCGAACCGGGTGGGGACCGTGGTGGTGGTCCCTGGCGTGATGGCGTACTCCCAGCGTCCGTTGAGGTTGAGGTAGGGGTCGCGGACGAGCTGGGGCCGGGGGTACTCCGGCAGCACCCGCTCGGGGTCGAGGGTCGGCCCCCACGGGGTCAGCAGGGCGCTCATGCCGCGACCCCCTGCGGCACCGGACGGGCAGGGCTGCGCCGCAACACCAGGGCCGGAACCACCGACAGGAGCGCCACCACCGCTGCGGCGACGAAGATCCATGGCGTCGGCACCTGCCTGGTGACGCCCAGGTCGACGTAGGTCTCGTCGGCGCCGGAGATCACCGCAGCGCCGAGGAACGGCCCGATCACCATCGGCAGCAGCACGACGGCGATCATCCGCACCCCCTGGACCTGCCCCGCGCTGTCGGCGGGGGTGAGGTTCCGGACGGTCGCCGACAGGGCGGCGGTGGCGGCGAGGAAGGTGCCCATCATGGCGATCCCGACCAGGATCACGGGGACCATCCCGCGGGTGAAGAACATCGTGGCCAGCGCCAGCACGAAGCCCACCGCCAGCGGGATCACCGCCGCCACGAGGTCGCGCCGGCCCAGCAGGCGCATCGTCACGACGCTGATCGCCGACGCCCCCACCAGCACGCAGGCGAGCACGATCGGGTAGCCGTCGATCTTCAGGTACCGCTGCACGTAGATGATCAGGTACGGCAGGAAGGTCTGGAAGCTGATGCCGAGCACCGCCCAGGTGGCCAGGGCCAGGTAGAGCCGCGGATGGGCGCGGACGGTGGTCGGCCGCAGTCCGTGGACCACGGTGGCGAGGTAGGTGCCGCTGGGACGGGGGTTCCGGGTCGGCCGGATCCCGAACCAGGCCGCGACCCCCACCACGACGGTGAGTCCGCCGACCAGCCCGAAGAACAGGCCCCAGTCGCCGCGTTGGGTGAGCGGGTCGAGGGCCCCGAAGACCACCAGCATGCCGAGCAGCGGCAGGGTCTGGATGACGCCGTCGACCTTGGCCCGGTTGTCGGGCGTGGTCGAGTCGGTCACCCAGGCCTGGAAGGCCGCGTCGTTGGCGCCGGAGCCCAGGAAGCTCATCACCGCGTCGAGCGCGATGATCGAGACCACGGCCAGGGCAACGCCGTTGGGCAGCGCCGGGTCGACGCCCACCAGGCCGAAGGCCATCGTCGTCAACCCCCACAGCACGTACCCGGCCGCAATGAACTCGCGGCGCCGGCCGACCCGGTCCGACCACGCGCCGACCAGCAGGGTGGCGAGCGTGGCAGCGGTCGCGCTGACGGCCACCATCGCCGCCAGGGCCGTCGGGTCGTCGGTGATGGTGTCGTACACGAACAGGTTCAGGTACATGTTCTCGATCGCCCAGACCAGCTGGCCGGTCAGGCCAAGGACGGCGATCCACCACCACAACCGGCCGCCGACGCGGCCCTGCGCTCCACCCACGCCCGGCAGCCTAGCCAGCGGTGTCGCCGGCCGGTGGCCCGCACCGCGTGTCGCGGCCGCGTCGTCGCGCGGCGCTGTCGCCGCGACGTCCTAGGCTGGACGACCGTGGACCTCGAACTCAGCGGCTGGCGCACCCGCGTCGCCGCGGCGCTCAACCAGCCGCTGGCGACGGTGGTCGGGGCGAAGACCGCCAAGGAGTTCACGGGGCTTCGGATCCACACCGTCGGCGACCTGCTGCGCCACATCCCGCGGCGCTACCTCAGCGGTACCGAGCTCACCGACCTGGCCACCCTCACCGAGGGCGAGCACGTCGCCGTGATCGCACGGGTGGCCACCGTGAACCGGGTGGAGGGCAGCGACGGCGGCGGCGGGCGTCGGCCGCGTCCCGGCCGCCTCGAGGTGCTGGTCACCGACGGCCAGGGGCACCTCACGCTGACCTTCTTCGGCCGCAACCAGCTGCTGCGCTGGTGGGAGCTGCAGCTCGGCAAGGGCGTGGCGGGGCTGTTCGTCGGCAAGGTGGGCAGTTTTCGTAACCAGCCCCAGCTGACCCATCCCGAGTTCGTCATGCTGGACGCCGCCGGCCGCATCGTCGGCACCTCGGAGGAAAAGGCCAGGATGGCCACCCTCGCCCAGTCGGGGCTGGTCGGGATGTACCCCGCGACCGCCAAGTTGCCGACCTGGACGGTGGCCGAGTGCGCCCGGCTGGCGCTGGCCACCCTGCCGGGAGACGAGGATCCCTGGCCGCAGTGGCTGCGGGAGCGCGCGGGGGTGATCGGGCTCACCGACGCCTTCGCCGCCGTCCACCAGCCGGTCGACCTCGCCCAGGCCGAGCGCGGTGCCCACCGGCTGCGCTTCGACGAGGCGCTGGCGACCCAGCTCACCATGGCCTACCGACGCAGCGACGCCGCCGCCCACTCCGCGATCCCGCGGGTCCGGATGGCCGGCGGCATCCTCGAGGCCTTCGACGCCCGGCTGCCGTTCGCCCTGACCGACGGCCAGGTCACGGTGAACTCGACGCTCTTCGAGGAGCTCGCCCGGACCCGTCCGATGCAGCGGCTGTTGCAGGGCGAGGTGGGCTCGGGCAAGACCGTGGTGGCGCTGCGCGCCATGCTCGCGGTGGTGGACGCCGGCGGCCAGGCCGCTCTGCTCGCCCCCACCGAGGTGCTCGCCGCCCAGCACTTCGACACCATCCGGCGGTTGCTGGGAGACCTCGGGGCCGGACGGCTGCTCGGGGCGCCCGAGCACGCCACCGACGTCGTGCTCCTCACCGGGTCGCAGTCGACCGCCGCCCGGCGGGAGGCGTTGCTGCGCGCCGCCAGCGGTGAGGCGGGCATCGTCGTCGGCACCCACGCGCTGCTGTCCGAGCGGGTGCAGTTCGCCGACCTCGGCCTGGTGGTGATCGACGAGCAGCACCGGTTCGGGGTCGAGCAGCGGGCGGCGCTGAGCGACAAGGCTGCGGCCCGGCCGCACGTCCTGGTGCTCACCGCGACCCCGATCCCGCGGTCGGTGGCGATGACCATCTTCGGCGATCTCGACGTGTCCACGCTGGCTGAGATCCCGGCCGGACGGCAGCCGGTCGGCACCGTCGTGGTGGACGCCGCGCAGCGTCCGGCCTGGGTGGAACGGGCCTGGCAGCGGGTAGCGGAGGAGGTCGCCACCGGACGCCAGGTCTTCATCGTCTGCCCGCGGATCGGCGGGCAGGGCGGCGTCGACACCGGGCTGGGGGTGGTGGAACTCGCCGCGCAGTTGAAGGCGGGCCCGCTGGCCGACCTGCGGGTCGACGTCCTGCACGGCCAGCTGCCGGCCGACACCAAGGACGCCGTGATGGCAGCCTTCGCCGCCGGCGAACTCGACGTGCTGGTCGCCACCACCGTGATCGAGGTGGGGGTTGACGTCCCGAACGCCACGATGATGGTGGTGTGGGACGCCGACAGGTTCGGCATCTCCCAGCTGCACCAGCTGAGGGGCAGGATCGGCCGTGGCAGCCATCCGGGGGTGTGCCTGCTGGTGACCAGGGTGCCGCCGGGGGAGCCGGCCAGGGTGCGGCTCGAGGCGGTGGCCGCCACCACGGACGGCTTCGAGCTCGCCGAACTCGACCTCGAACAGCGACGCGAGGGCGACGTGCTGGGCGCCAACCAGTCCGGCGGCCGCTCCAGCCTGCGGCTGCTGCGGGTGCTGGAGCACGCCGACCTGATCGCCCAGGCGCGGGAACTCGCGGAGGAGTGCGTCCGCCGTGACCCGGAGTGCCGTACCCCCGGCTTCGCCGACGCCGTCCGGCAGACCGGGCTGCTCGCCGAGGGCGACTGGCTGGAGCGTAGCTAGCACGCTTCGGCTTTCGCCTAGCCTTGCACCATGAGCCGCATCATCGCCGGGTCCCGGAAGGGTCGCCGCCTCGTGATGCCGTCGCACCGCGACACCCGTCCCACCACCGACAGGGTGCGTGAGGCCGCCTTCAGCCTGATCGCCGACTGGGCGGGGACGGCGGGGGAGTCGGCCGACCAAGCCCTGGCGGGGCTCTCCTTCCTCGACCTCTACGCCGGCTCGGGCGCGGTGGCCCTCGAGGCCGCGAGCCGGGGGGCGGCACCGGTCTGGGCTGTGGAGCGCGACCGCGGCACCGCCGAGGTCGCCCGCCGCAACGTGCGGGAGTCCGGGCTCGAGGTCAGCGTCGCCACCCGCCCTGTGGCGGGCTTTCTCGCCGGGCCGCCGCCCCTCGCCTTCGACGTGGTGTGGGCAGACCCGCCCTACGACCTCGGCCAGGACGACCTCGACCGGGTGCTGGCCACGGTGGCGCAGGACGACTGGCTGGCGCCGCGCGGCCTGGTGGTGGTGGAACGCTCCGCGCGGGGCAGGGCACCCGCCTGGGGGCCCCGAATGGAGGATTCGTGGAATCGGGACTACGGTGAAACAGTTCTGCACTTTGCGATGAGGGGTGATACATGACGGCCATCTGCCCGGGGTCCTTCGACCCGGTGACGTACGGGCACGTCGACGTCATCCGCCGTGCGGCAGCCCTGTTCGGCGACGTGGTAGTGGCAGTCGGGCAGAACTCGGCCAAGAACTACCTGTTCGACACCGCCGAGCGGGTCGAACTGGTGACCGAGGCTACCCGCGGGATCCCCGGGGTCAGGGTCGAGCCGCTGACCGGGCTGCTGGTCGACTTCGCCAACGCACACGGCGCCTCGGCGATCGTGAAAGGACTGCGGTTCGCCTCCGACTTCGACTTCGAACTCCAGATGGCGCACATCAACGCCACTGTGGGCCGGATTGAGACGGTGATGTTGCCCGCGTCGGCACAGTGGGCGACGCTGTCGTCCACCATGATCCGTGAGGTCGCCTCCTACGGCGGTGACGTGTCGGCCTTCGTGCCCGACGTGGTGACGGAACGGATACGGGCCAAAGTCGCCCCCCACGACAAGGAGCGGACCGATGGTTGATCGAACAGTGGCGGTGCTGAGCACCCTTCGCGAGCTCGTCCAGAATGCGAAGTCAGTGCCGATGTCGGCCTCCTGCATGGTGAACCGGTCGGAGACCCTCGAGCTGATCGACAAGGCGGTGGCCGCTCTCGCCGAGGACACCAAGGAGGCCGAGCGGGTCACCGCCACCTCGCTCGAGACGCTGGAGCGGGCCCAGGTCGAGGCGGCCCAGATCATCAAGGCGGCCGAGGAGAAGGCGGTCTTCCTGGCCGGCTCGACCCCGATCATGGAGGCGGCCAAGGCGAAGGCCGCCGAGCTGGAGCGCCGCTCGATAGCCGAGGCCGAGGCGCTGCGCCGTGAGGCGGACGCCTATGTCG
Source organism: Actinomycetes bacterium (assembly GCA_023432725.1). Lineage (GTDB taxonomy): Bacteria > Actinomycetota > Actinomycetes > Propionibacteriales > Propionibacteriaceae > Propionicimonas. The sequence goes on from JAEYUH010000301.1 coordinate 5,758, forward strand.
ACGGTCGGATCGCGTCCTTCGAGGCCGCGCTGCAGAAGACCATGGGCCAGGTGAAGACGATGCGGGCCCGGCTGGCCAGCCGCTCGCTGCTCGACGACAGCGAGACCACGGCCCTGCCACGGCTGGGTTCCTAGCCGCCACCGTTTTGGAGCGCGCCTGCCGGGCAGGCTAGAGTTGCTCCTTGGTTATGACGCTGTCGCACCGCCGATGAAGGGATCCGCCGTGTCTCGCCGCCTCCCCGACCACCGTTCTGGGCTTGTCCTCGACACCCACGAACTCGGTCGCCGGGCAGGAACGGTGAAGCACGTGAAGCGGGTCACCGACGCTCCGGAGGAGATCGGCATCGCCATGATCGGAGTGCCACCCGGCTCGCCCGTCGCTCTCGACCTGATGGTCGAAGCGGTGGTGGAGGGGGTGCTGGTCACCGGAACCGCCGAGGTCCGCCTCGCGGGTCAGTGCGCACGCTGCCTGGAGGAGATCGAGGACTCGACCACGGTCGATCTCCAGGAGCTGTACCTGTACCCCGACAAGGAGCCCGACGACGAGGAGGCCAGCCGCCTCGAGGACGACCTCGTCGACCTCGAGCCCCTGCTGCGGGACGCCGTGGTACTCGACCTGCCGTTCACGCCACTGTGCCGGGAGGAGTGCGCCGGGTTGTGTCCCGCCTGCGGGGCGAACCTGAACCACGACCCCAGCCACAGCCATGCCGATCCCACCGATGCGCGGTGGGCAGGCCTGACGGCGTGGACGAACCAGTGACGCCAACCGCATCGGGCGAGCCGCCCGAGCAGACCAAGGAGTAACGCCGTGGCCGTTCCCAAGCGGAAGATGTCCCGCAGCAACACGCGGGCCCGCCGTTCGCAGTGGAAGACCTCCGCGCCCACGCTGGTGACCTGCGCCAACCCGGCCTGCGGCGCCAAGCACCTGCCGCACACCGCCTGCGCCGAGTGTGGCCAGTACGGCCCCCGCGGCGCCCGCCGCCAGGTGACCGAGGCCTGAGCACCCCGGGTGCGGTTGTGAGCCGCGCGCGGCAGTTGCTGTCGGAGCTGGGGATCGAACTCGACCCCCAGCTCTATTCGCTTGCCCTGACCCACCGCTCGTACGCGTACGAGAACGGCGGCCTGCCCCACAACGAGCGGCTCGAGTTCCTCGGCGACGCCGTGCTGGGTGTCGTCGTCACAGAGTACCTCTACCGCACCTACCCCGACCTGCCGGAGGGCCGGCTGGCCAAGCTCCGCGCGGCGGTGGTGAACTCCCAGTCGCTGGCCATCGTGGCCGGTGACCTCGGGCTCGGCGACGAGCTGCTGCTGGGCCGCGGCGAGACCGCCACCGGCGGCCGCGAGAAGCCGTCGATCCTGGCTGACTCCCTCGAAGCGCTGTTCGGAGCCGTCCTGATCTCCTGCGGGCGCGACGCCGCCGATCGGCTGCTGCACCACCTCTTCGACCCCCTGGTCGACCAGGCGGCGACCGTCGGCGCGGGCCTGGACTGGAAGACCAGCCTGCAGGAGGTCTGCGCCGAGCTCGATCTCGGACTTCCCGGCTACCGGATCGCCGAATCCGGCCCCGACCACGACAAGCGGTTCACCGCGATAGCGGTGGTGGGTGACCGCAGCTTCTCCCCCGGTGAGGGACGCTCCAAGAAACAGGCCGAACAGCAGGCGGCCGAGGCCGCCTTCCTCGCCCTGACCGCAGACCGCGCCCTGGCCTGATGCCCGAACTGCCCGAGGTCGAGGTAGTCCGGGCCGGCCTTGCGGCCTCGCTGCCCGGTCGCCGCCTGGCGTCAGCAGCCGTCCTGCACCCGCGCTCGGTGCGCCGCCACCCGGGCGGACCGGCCGACTTCGAGGCCGGGCTGGCCGGACGGGTGCTGGCCACCCCGCGCCGGCGTGGCAAGTTCCTCTGGCTGCCGTTCGACGACGGCGACGCGCTCGCCGCTCACCTCGGGATGAGCGGCCAGTTCCGGTTCGACGATCCGGCCGCCCCGCTGCTGCCGCACACCAGGGTGGTGCTCAGGTTCGGTGACGACGGGCCCGAGCTCCGTTTCGTCGACCAGCGGATCTTCGGCGGGCTCTGGCTCGCCCCCGGCGGTGCCGCGCTGCCCGCCGACCTCGGCCACATCGCCCCCGACCTGTTCGAGCCAGGGGTTGAGTTGACGAGCCTCGTCAGGTCGGTGCGTCGCCACCGCAGCGGCATCAAACGCGTGCTGCTCGACCAGACGGTGGTCTCCGGGATCGGCAACATCTATGCCGACGAGGCCCTGTGGCGGGCGCGGGTCCACCCCGAGACGCCTGCCGACACGATGAGCCCGCAGCGGGTGCGGCGGGTGCTGGAAGCCGCCCGTGAGGTGATGGCGGAGGCGCTCGCCCAGGGCGGCACCTCCTTCGACGCGCTCTACGTCAACGTGAACGGGTCGTCCGGCTACTTCTCGCGGTCGCTGGCCGTGTACGGACGGGCCGGACTGCCGTGCCCGCGGTGCGGCAGCCCCATCCTGAGGGAGGCCTTCGCCAACCGGTCCTCGCACCGATGCCCGCGCTGCCAGCCACGGCCGCGGGGAGCACACTGAGCCCATGCACATCGAGGTCGTCACCGGAGACATCACCCGGCTGCGGGTGGACGCCTTAGTGAACGCGGCCAGCCCGCGGATGCGCGGCGGCGGCGGGGTGGACGGCGCCATCCACGCTGCCGGCGGCCCGGAGATCCTGGCCGACTGCGTCCGGCGGTTCCCGCACGGCCTGCCGACCGGACAGGCCGGGTGGACCACAGCAGGCGAACTGCCGGCCCGGTGGGTGATCCACGTCGTCGGCCCGAACCGCACCGCCGGCCAGACCGACCGGTCGCTGCTGACCTCCTGCTACGCCAACGCGCTGGCCGTCGCCGACGATCTGGGGGCACAGAGCATCGCCTTCCCGCTGGTCTCGGCCGGCGTCTACGGGTGGCCGCTCGACGATGCGGCGGCAGCCGCCGTCGACACCGTGGGGTCGACCCCGACCCGCGTCCAGCAGTGCCTGCTGGTCGGTTTCGGACCCGCTGCCACCGCCGCGCTCCAGCAGGCGCTCGCCCTGCGGCACGCCGACCCCTCCTGAACAGCCGGGTACTGCGCCCGCTCCAGGGTGCCCGGTCGCAGCGGTGTGGCCGGTAGAGTGGGCGAACTGTGAGCCCGAGCGACCTCTACCAGCGCCACCGGCACAGCCTCTCCCAGTTTCTGCGGTTCGGGCTCGTCGGGGGACTGGGCGTGCTGGTCAACCAGGTGGTGCTGGTCGCGACCAACGTGCTCGCGCGCGACGGCTTCGGGGTGCACGCCAACGACATCCTGATCGATCTGCCCTTCACCGACTTCAACGTGCGCAACTACCACCTGTACGTGATGATCGCGTTCCTGGTGGCGAACCTGTCGAACTTCCTGTTCAACCGGCACTGGACCTTCCGGTCCGCCGCCACCGGACCCGCCTGGCGCGAGTACTGGCCGTTCCTGCTGGTAGGGCTGGGGGCGCAGGCCGTCGGACTGCTGCTGATCACCGCCCTGATGCACCCCCACTCGCCGATCGGTCTTCCCGATTCGGTCTTCGACGGCTCGTCGGGCTTGCGCAACAAGCTGTACTGGGCGAACCTCATCACCATCGTGTGCGTGACTCCCATCAACTTCGTGCTGAACAAGCTGTGGACCTTCCGCGCGGTGAGGTCCAGCCGCCGTCAGGAATCGACGCGGGCTGCCTGACCATGTACCTCAAGAGCCTGACCCTTCGCGGCTTCAAGTCGTTCGCCTCCGCCACCACGCTGCGGTTCGAGCCAGGGATCACCTGCGTCGTGGGCCCGAACGGGTCCGGCAAGTCGAACATCGTCGACGCGCTCAGCTGGGTGATGGGCGAGCAGGGCGCCAAGACCCTGCGGGGCGGCAAGATGGAGGACGTCATCTTCGCCGGCACCGCCGGACGTCCCCCGCTCGGGCGGGCCGAGGTGCTGCTGACCATCGACAACTCCGATGGCGCGCTGCCGATCGACTACACCGAGGTGACGATCTCGCGGACGATGTTCCGCTCCGGCGGCTCGGAGTACGCCATCAACGGCAGCACCGCGCGGCTGCTCGACGTCCAGGAACTGTTGGCCGACTCCGGCATCGGACGCGAGATGCACGTCATCGTCGGGCAGGGCCAGCTCGACTCGATCCTCAACGCCACCCCCGAGACCCGGCGCGGCTTCATCGAGGAGGCGGCCGGCGTCCTCAAGCACCGCAAGCGGAAGGAAAAGGCCGAGCGGAAGCTCGAAGCAACCGGGGCCAACCTCAACCGGCTGAACGACCTGCTCGCCGAACTGCGCCGCCAGCTCAAGCCGCTCGGCAGGCAGGCCGAGGTGGCCCGCAAGGCGGCGGTGATCCAGGCCGAGGTGCGCGACGCCCGCGCCCGGCTGCTGGCCGACGACTACCAGACCGCCCTGACCGCCCTGGCCAGCGACCAGGAGGCGGAGGCCAGCCTGAAGGCGCGCCGCCAGGCCGTCGAGGCACAACTCGCGCAGGCCAGGCAGGCCGAGCAGGAGGCCGAACTCGCCTCCCGCGAGTCCATCCCCGAGCTGACCCGCGCCCAGGAGACCTGGTACGGGTTGGCGGCGCTGGCGGAGAAGGTGTCGGCGACCTCCTCGATCGCCGCGGAGCGGCTGCGGGCCGCCGAGTCGATGGGCGCCGACGACCGGCCAGGGCGCGACCCCGAGGCGATCGAGCGGGAGGCCGCGTCGGTACGCGAGGCGGAGGCGAAGCTGCGGGCCGAGATCGAGGAGCGGGCAGCAGGGCTCGCCGAGGCCACCGCCGCCAGGGAGGCGGCCGACGCCGCCTACACCGCGGCGGAACGGCAGTACCAGGCCCACCAGCGCGCGATCGCCGACCGGCGGGAGGGCCTCGCCCGGCTGACCGGCGAGGTGAACACCCTGCGCGGCAGGGCCGAGTCCGCGGTCGCCGAGATCGGACGGCTCAGGGAGGCCCGCGACCAGGCCGAGCAGCGGGCCGCTGCCGCCCGCCACGCCTTCGCCGAGCTGGAGACCCGCCTGGCCTCGCTGAGCGCCGGCGAGTCCGGCCTGGACGCCGCCTACGAGGCGGCCGAGGCCGAGCTCGCCACCCTGCGGGCAGCCCGCGACGAGCTGCACGCCGCCGAGGTGGCAGCCAGTTCCTCGCGGGCAGCGCTGGCAGCGCGGGTGGACGCGCTGC
>JAEYUH010000328.1 GCA_023432725.1 Actinomycetes bacterium
ACCTGATCGAGACCTGGATCGAGATGAAGCGCGCCGACATCGACGCCATCCGGCTGCGTCCGCACCCGCACGAGTTCGAGATGTACTTCGACCAGTGATCAGTTCCTGATCCCTGCTCTCGTGGACATGAGCGGTGGGGCCCGGGGTCTCCCGGGCCCCTTTCGCGTGCCCGGGGCACCGGTGGTGGTTCTGAGGCCGGTCTGGGGGCCCACAACCACCACGGTTGCCCCCACTGCGGCAGAGCGGCCATCCGTCGGCTGCTGTGGGGAGGCCGTAGGCTGGCGGTCGTGAACCTGACCGCTCCCCCGCAGCTCGTGGCAGTGATCGGACGGGGCGTGGTACCCGCGGAGACCCCCGTGCTGGTCGGTGACGACCTCGGCGTCACCCGGGGCGACGGCTGCTTCGACGCGCTGCGTCTGACGAGGGACGATGAGGGGACGCGGCTGCACCACAGGTCGGCGCACCTGGCCCGGCTGGCCCGCTCGGCCACCCGGCTGCAGATCGCGGACGCGCCGACCATCGAGCAGTGGAACCACCTGATCGACGAGGCGGTCGCCGCCTGGGACCACGAGGGCGAGGCGATCCTCAAGCTGGTGCTGACCCGCGGCAGGGAGTCCTTCCCGACCCCGCCGTGCGGCTACCTCACCATCACCGCCGCTCCCGACTACTCCGCGGTGCGCCGCGGGGTCACCGCCGTGAGCCTCGACCGCGGCTACCGCAGCGACGCCTTCGCCGACGCGCCCTGGCTGCTGGGCGGGGTGAAGACGCTGTCCTACGCCGGCAACGTCGCGGTCCGTCGCGAGGCCGCGCGACGCGGGGTGGACGAGGCTGTGTACCGCTCCAGCGACGGCTACCTGCTGGAGGGCCCGACCTCGGGGCTGGTCTTCGCCCTCGACGACCGGCTGTGGACCACTCCCCCCGGCAGCACGGGGATCCTGGAGTCGGTCACGGTGGCGGCGATCTTCGCTGTCGCCGAGCGCAACGGCGTCGACACCGGGGAGGCGCTGTTCAGCCTCGCCGACGCCTACGGGTGCGACGGGATGTGGCTCGTGTCCGCGATCCGTGGGGTGCTCCCGGTCGTCGAACTGGACGGTCGCGCGCTCCACCACGATCCGGCGGTGACCAGTGTGCTGTCGATAGCGGGGGGCTTCCCTCCGATCACCTGATCCGGGACAGCGAAAGACCCGCCATCCTCGAACCCCACTTCGAGTCTGGCGGGTCACTCGTCTGGTCCGGAACCGGTGGCCTACTGCACCCCCCTGCAGCTGCTACCGGCTTGCGGTCACTTCATGCAGCACTCGTGATGCGCACGACATTCCCCCATGGATCCAATAGCTCGAGAATCTTCCCGGATTGCTCCAGGCCCCCCTCCCGAACGACCCCATTGTGCCGACTCACCCGCTCCGCGACCAGTCGCACATGTGCGTAGGTAGGAACCTCGACGGTGACCAGACCCAGTCCCCGAGCGGGCGCACGGAGGCCGACACCCTCAGTCTCCCACGTGTTCATCGCCATGTGGTGGTGGTAGCCGCCTGCCGATACGAACAGCGCACCGGGGAACTCGGCGGTGACGTCGAAGCCGAGGGTGTCGACGTAGAAGTCCTTCGCCTGGGCGGTGTTGCCGACCTTGAGGTGGACGTGGCCCACCACCTGGGCACCGGTCCCCGCCAGCGGGCGCCTGGCGTCCGGCGCAGTCTCCAGGAACTCGCGACCGGCGTCGGTGAGGTGGCTGGCCAGGAAGGTGTTGGGGTCGAGGTAGCGGGTGGCCATCTGGACGCGGGCGCCGTCCCAGCGCCACTGGTCACGCGGCCTGTCGATGTAGAGCTCGACCCCGTTGCCCTCGGGGTCGTCGAGGTAGAAGGCCTCCGAGACCAGGTGGTCGGCCGACCCGGTGTAGAGCTGCGGGGCGCTCATGGCCACGGAGCCGACGACGGTGGCGAGGGTGGTGGCATCGGGGTGGAGCAGGGCGGTGTGGTAGAGCCCCGCGCTGCGGCGCTCCCCTCGGGGAAGGCCGGGGCGGTGGCGCAGCGTGACGAGGGTCTCCCCGTCGCGGCCGAGACCCGTCCAGTCGCTGCCCTCGGCTACCTGTTCCAGGAGCAGCACGTCACGGTAGAACCGCGTCATCAGGTCGAGGTCGCCCACGTCGAGCGCCACCTCGCCCATCCTGGTGGCGTCGGGGAGCCGCTCCTGGGCGGACTCACTCAGCGGGGTATGGTTGAGCATTCAACTATCATACCCGCGCTATCCCATTTCGCCAAAGGGGCCTGGGGGACGGTTAGGGTGCGGCCATGCGACTCGTCCTGCTCGGCACCGGATCGGCGGACGGGATGCCGAACCCGTGGTGCAGCTGCGCCACCTGCCTCGACCAGACCCGGCGGGGCCGGCGCAGCCCCACCTCCGTGCTGGTCGACGGCAGGCTGCTGCTCGACTGTGGGCCCGAGGCGCCCGGCCAGGCGGCCCGGCTCGGCCACAGCCTGGCCGGCGTCCGCACCGTGGCGGTGGGGCACGCCCACCACGACCACCTCGACCCCGCCTTCCTGCTGCACCGCTCATGGGTGAGCGAGGCACCGCTGCAGGTGGTGGGACCGGGGCCGGTGATCAGCCAGGCCGGGCAGTGGCTGGCGCCCGGCCAGAC
>JAEYUH010000049.1 GCA_023432725.1 Actinomycetes bacterium
CCGCAGTCACGGCTCGGCCGACCCGACGAGTTCCGCTACCTGGTCGACCGGCTGCACCAGGCCGGGATCGGCGTGATCCTCGACTGGGTGCCGGGACACTTCCCCAAGGACGAGTGGGCGCTGGGACGGTTCGACGGCACCGCGCTCTACGAGCACGAGGACCCCCGCCAGGGCGAGCACCGCGACTGGGGAACGTACATCTTCAACTACGGCCGCAACGAGGTGAAGTCCTTCCTCGTCTCCAACGCCCTGTACTGGGTGACCGAGTTCCACATCGATGCGCTGCGGGTGGACGCGGTCGCGTCCATGCTCTACCTGGACTACTCCCGGGAGCCCGGCGAGTGGGTGCCCAACATCTACGGCGGCAACGAGAACCTCGAGGCGATCGACTTCCTGCGCTACGTCAACCGGCACCTGTACGAGCGCGTCCCCGGTGTCGTGATGATCGCCGAGGAGTCGACCTCGTTCGGCGGGGTGACGGCGCCGGTGCACAAGGGCGGTCTCGGCTTCGGCTTCAAGTGGAACATGGGCTGGATGAACGACTCCCTGCGCTACCTGGGGCTCGAGCCGATCTACCGGCAGTACCACCACCACGAGATGACCTTCGCGATGGTCTACGCCTATTCGGAGAACTTCATCCTGCCGATCTCCCACGACGAGGTGGTGCACGGCAAGGGCTCGATGGTGAACAAGGTGCCGCAGGACACCTGGCGGCAGTTCGCCTCGCTGCGGGCGTTCTACTCCTACATGTGGGCCTTCCCCGGCAAGAAGCTGCTCTTCGCCGGCTGCGAGTTCGGGCAGCGCTCGGAGTTCAACGAGGCAGTGAGTCTCGAGTGGTGGGTCAGCGACCTGTGGGGCCACCACGGCCTGCAGACGATGGTCAGGGACCTCAACCGGATCTACTCCACCCATCCCGCGCTGTGGGAACTCGACTCCGAGCCCGCAGGGTTCCGCTGGATCAACGCCGACGACGCCGGAGCCAACACCTACTCCTGGCTGCGCAGCGACGCGGCCGGCCAACAGGTGGCGGTGATCACCAACTTCTCCTCCGAGCCTTGGCAGCGGTACCGGATCGGGCTGCCGCAGGCCGGGGTGTGGACGGAGATCTTCAACTCGGACTCCGGCAGCTACGACGGCTCGAACCAGCACGGGAACCTGGGACGGGTGGTGGCCGAGGAGGAGCCGTGGAACGGCTTCCCCGCCAGCGCCGTCGTCGTCGTGCCGCCGCTCGGCTCGGTCTACTTCCGCTACGACGGCGAGGCATGATCCGCGACGCCTTTCCGGTCAGCCTCGGCTTCGGCGGGGTGGCCTGGACCGACCTGGCGGGGCAGGACCATCCCGAGCGCTACGACCTGATGCTGACCGCGACGGTCAGGGACGCCTTCGCGGATCCGGCGGTTCGCCGGCTCGAGGTCTCGGTGGCCGCCGCCGACCGGGGACGGCGGCGGGCCCTGCACCGGGCCGGCTTCCGGCTGGAGGCGGTTCGCCGGCAGCGCTGGATCGGCCCTGACGGTGCACCCGAGGACCAGGCCGACTACGCCTTGCTGCGGGAGGACCCGCCGGTCGGACCCGACGGGTTCTCGGCGGTGATGAACTCGGTCACCCCGCGCAAGCGGGTGATCTCCCACGTGCTGCTGACCGACGAGGCAGGACGAGCGTGCGTCCTGGAGACCACCTTCAAGCCCGACTACGAACTGCCCGGCGGCATCCTCAACCCTGCCGAGTCACCGCGGGCGGGGGCCGTCCGCGAGGTGCAGGAGGAACTCGGCCACACCATCAGCGTGGGTCGGTTGCTGGTGGTGGACTGGCTGGCCCCGTACCTGGGCTGGGAGGACGCCGTCGAGCTGATCTTCGACGCCGGCGTGATCAATCCGCGCACGGCGGCGATGCTGCGTCCCGACGGTACCGAGATCCGGCGGATCCACTGGCTGCCGCCGCTCGAGGCGGCGGGCACGATGGCTCCGTTCGCGCGCGGACGGCTGAGCGCGGCCCTCGAGGCGCGCGCTGAAGGACGCACCGCCTACCTCGAGCGCGGCCAGCGCATCAGTTAGGGAATACGGTCCTTACCGATCGGTTATCATTAGCGTGATGCTAATGATTCACGAGGCGGCATGAGCACCGTCAAGCCCGCCCCCAAGCTGTGGGTACTGCTGACGGTCTATCTGCTCGGCATCTTCATGGGTGCCATCGACACGGGCATCGTCACCCCGGCCCGCACGATCATCCAGAACGACCTCGGCGTCGACGAGTCGACCGGCATCTGGATGATCACCATCTACACCCTCGCCTACGCCGCGGCCATCCCGGTGATGGGCAAGCTCGCCGACCGGCTCGGACGCAAGCCGATCTACCTGATCAGCATCACCCTGTTCGGCGTCGGCTCCCTGCTGTGCGGGTTGAGCCAGGACGTCGCAAGCTTCGAACTGCTGATCGCCGCCCGCGCCATCCAGGCGATCGGGGGCGGCGGCATCCTGCCGGTCGCGACCGCGGAGTTCGGGACGTCGGTGCCGCCGGAGCGGCGGGGCATGGCGCTCGGCCTGGTCGGTGGCGTCTACGGCGTGGCCAATGTCTTCGGCTCCAGCGCGGGGTCGCTCATCCTCGACATCGCCGGCCAGCACAACTGGCAGTTCATCTTCTACATCAACGTCCCGATCAGCATTGCGATCGTGATCGCCGGCGTCATCTTCCTGCCCAACCACCGGCTCGAGCAGACGGCGAAGATCGACCTGCTGGGCACCACCCTGCTGGTCGGCATGATCATCTCGCTGCTGTACGGGCTGAAGAACCTCGACTACTTCGACCTGGCCAACAGCCTGCAGTCCACCGACGTGTATCCGTTCCTGCTGGGCTTCGTGGTGCTGCTGCCGCTGTTTGTCCTGGCGGAGAAGCGGGCCGCCGACCCGGTGCTCAACCTGCGCTACTTCAGCGATTTCGCGATCGCCACCACCCTCGCGCTCTCGTTCCTGTCCGGCGTGGTGCTGATGGGCGTCGTGTTCGTGCCGCAGTTCGCCGAGAACGCGCTCGGCATCGCCACCGGCAAGGGCGGCTACTTCGTCATCATCCTCGGCCTCGCCTCCGGCATCGGCGCTCCCCTGTCGGGTCGGCTGACCGACAAGTACGGCCCGGGCGTCGTGCTCGGCACCGGCTTCGTGGCCACCGCTATCGCCGCTGCTGTCGGCATCTGGTGGGCCATCCCGTCCCCGTCCTGGCCGAGCGTCATCACCACGCTTGCGCTGCTCGGCCTCGGGCTCGGCTTCACCATCGGCTCCCCGCTCAACTACATGATGCTGGAGCGCACCCCGCCCGAGGAGTCGAACTCCGCCCTGGCCACGCTCTCGCTGGTGCGGGCGATCGGCACCACCCTCGCCCCGGCCTTCCTGGTCGGTTTCCTCGCCCAGGCAGGCACCCAGGTGCAGGACGCCCTCACCGACGAGCTGCCCACCCGGATCACTGCACCCGCGCTGCCCTACGCCAGCGAACTGCAGGAGCAGTTCGCCACGCTGAAGGCCGACAAGGAACTCGGCAAGAAGCTCGAGGGCGTCGCCTTCCCCGATCTTGACTCGTTCACCACCGTTGACATCGACCTGGAGGGCGGCGGGGAGCTCCCCGAGGACCTCGTCGAGCTGATCAAGACCGCCGACGTGACCACGATCACGGAGCGGACCAAGGCCGTGGCGCGGCGGATGTTCGACGAGCAGACCCCGTCCGTGATCGCCGACATCACCGACGGTGTGAACACCGGCATCGACTCCCTGGACGACGCCTCGACGGACCTCGCCAAGAGC
>JAEYUH010000091.1 GCA_023432725.1 Actinomycetes bacterium
GGCCAAGGCCGCCAAGCTGGGGGTGGACGTCTGGGACGAGAAGGCGCTGGAGCGCGACGGCTTCGGCGGCCTGCTCGCCGTGGGAGGCGGCTCGAGCCGCAAGCCCCGGCTGGTCAAGCTCAGCTACGCCCCGCGCGGTGCCCGGTTCCACCTCGCGCTGATCGGCAAGGGCATCACCTTCGACACCGGTGGGCTGAACCTGAAGCCGGCCGACGGCATGTACACGATGAAGGACGACATGGCCGGTGCCGCGTCCGTCATCGCCGCCGTGACCGCCATCGCCGACGCGGGCCTGAAGCTCCGGGTCACCGGCTACGCGGCGCTGGCCGAGAACATGCCCTCCGGCACTGCCTACCGGCCGTCCGACGTACTGACCATGTACGGCGGCAAGACCGTTGAGAACGGCAACTCCGACGCCGAGGGCCGGCTGGTGATGGCGGACGCACTCGCGAGGGCCTCTGAGGAGTCCCCGAACCTCGTGATCGACGTCGCCACCCTGACAGGTGCCTGCGTGGTGGCGCTCGGCGAACGGGTGGCTGGCCTGATGGCTCGCGACGACGAGACCGCCGACCTGATCCTCGACGCCGCCGAGGCGGCCGGCGAGCTGTTCTGGCAGCTGCCGATCCCCGAAGAATCCCGCAGCAAGCTCGACTCCAAGGTGGCCGACCTGAAATCCACCGGCGACCGGATGGGCGGCGCGTTGACCGCGGGGGCGTTCCTGTCGGAGTTCGTGCCGCAGCCGTTGTCCTGGGCCCACCTCGACATCGCGGGGCCGGCTTTCAACCCGCACGAGCCGTACCACTACGTCCCTGCCGGTGGGACCGGCATGTCGGTCCGCACCCTGGTCGCCCTGGCGCACGCCCTGGCGGGTTGATGGCTACCGTCCAGACCGACGTCGTGGTCGTCGGTGGCGGCGCCGCCGGGCTGCTGGCGGCGGTGGCCGCCCGTCGGCTCGGCCACCAGGTGCTGGTCTGCGAGGCCGGTCCGCTGGTCGGCGGCGCGACAGCGGGCGGGGACGGCCGGATCTGGCTGCCGGCCAACCAGCTGATGGAGAAGCTGGGGGTCGGCGACTCCACTGTCGAAGCCGCCGAGTACCTGGACGCGATCCTCGGTGAGCCGACCGCCGCCTCCTCTGCCGCCAGGCGCGCTGCCTACGTCGACACCGCGCCGCGACTGGTGCGGTGGCTGGCCTCCTCCAAGGTGCCCCTGGTCGCCGAGCGGGATGCCGGGGACCACCACCGCGACGCTCCCGGCGCCAAGCCGTCCGGCAGGGTGCTGCGCAGCCAGGCCTTCGACCGCCGGGTGCTCGGCGAGTGGGCGGCGGCGCTGCAGTCCGCTTCCTCGCCCGCCACCCGACCGCTGTCGGAACGGGTGTTCTCGCGGTTCGGGCCCGGCCACGCCAGCCGCGGCACGGGCGAGGCGCTGGCCGCCGAGTTGCTGCACCGCGCCGTCGGCAACGGCGTCGAGTTGTGGCTCGACTCCCCTGTGATCGGCCTGATCGCCGGCGATGAGGGGATCGAGGGTGTGACGGTGCGCCGGCTGGTGCACGGCACCGACTCCGACGCCGGCGTGACGGTGCGGGCCAGCGCAGGGGTGATCCTCGCCGCCGGCGGCTTCGAGGCGAGCCAGGCATTGCGCGAGGAGTACCTGCCGTTGCCCACCGACGCCGCCTGGTCGGCGGCCGGTACCACCAATGACGGTTCTGCCATCCATCTCGCGGTCGCCCACGGCGCGGCCACCGCCGCGATGGACGAGGCCTGGTGGACGCCGGTGATGCTGGTCGACGGCGTCGCCCACCCGCTGGACGAGGAACGGTTGCGGCCGCACAGCATGATCGTCGACCAGACCGGGAGCCGCTTCCTTGACGAGTCGGCCCCCGCCAGCCAGGTCGGCCGCCAGCTCTACGAACGCAGCCACGGCGTGCGCGCCATCCCGTCCTACCTTGTGATGGACAACCGCTTCCGCAAGCAGTTCGCGTTGGGGCCCTGGGCCGCGTCCAGCACGCCACGCGCTGCGCTCGAGTCGGGCGACCTGGTCAAGGCCGGCAGCCTCAACGAGCTGGCGCAGGCGCTCGGCATCGACAGGGCGGGGCTGCTGGGCACCGCCGTCCGGTTCAACGGGTTCGCCCGCAAGGGCCGCGACCAGGACTTCGAGCGCGGCGACTCGCTGGTCGGCAACGGCCGGCGCCGCAACGAGTCGCTGGGCAAGCTCGACAAGCCGCCGTTCTGGGCGGTGCGGGTCTACCCGGGCGATCTGGGCACCAAGGGTGGCCTGCTGGTGGACGCCGACGGCAGGGTGCTGCGCCAGGACGGCTCGGCGATCGCGGGGCTGTACGCCTGTCCCGGCACTGCCGCCTCGTTGATGGGACGTACCTCGCCCGGGCCGGGTGCCGCCCTCGGTGAGGCGCTGGTGGGCGCCTTCCGCGCCGTGCTGCGGCTCAGCGGGGTGGGCTCAGCGGCCTGAGCGCCGCCGGGCGTTGTAGTCACGCATCCGCTGCGGGTACCCCACGACGCCGGCGTCGTAGGCGGGCAGGCCGTGTTTGGCAGCGAACTGCCGGGCCCAGGCCACCGACTCGACGCTGCGCCGCGTCCACTC
>JAEYUH010000114.1 GCA_023432725.1 Actinomycetes bacterium
CCGGGGCTGGCCGGCGGCGATCCGCAGCGCCTCCATCGCCCAGGTTCCTGCCCGCACCTCGCCCAGCACCTGCTCGGCGGCCCCGGCGTCCACCACCTGCGGCGCGCCTGCCCCGGCCGGCAGGACAACCGCCTTGTCGGGCCGCTCGGCGATCTCCACCCGCGCGGCGAACACCATCCGGCGCAACCAGGCGAGCAGAGCCCCGTCGCGCCCCGGTTCGGTGTGCGCCCACAGCGTCTCGCCGTCGTCGGTGCCGCCGAAGACGTGGCTGATGTGGCCCTGCGGATTGAGGATGTACGCGGTCACCGGCTCTCCGGGCCGGAGCGCCGCGACGTCCTGGCTGGTGATCGCGTTGAGCCAGCTCAGCCGCTCGGGCCCGGTCACCGCGAAGACCGGACGATGCCGCAGGTCGACAGCCGCCTCACCGGCCACCAGGCGGCGCTGCTCGCGCAGCGGGTCGCCGTAGTGCCAGACGGCGCCGGCGTCGGGGCCTGCCGGGTGCGCGACGGCGGTCACCGGCGCTCCAGGGTCGCCCACAGGTGGGGCTGCAGCGAGTGGTCGGTGGTGGCCCTGTCGAAGGAGAACATCAGCTTGCCGTCCACCAGCCCGTACAGCCGCCGGCCGGCGGTGTAGGCGACCGCGGCATCCTTCGTCCTGGCGACCGCGTCGGTGATCAGGTCGAGCCTGCCGGGGGTGAGCTTGCCGAACCAGATCTCCGCGAACCCGTCCGGGCTGCACATCACCACATCCACGGTGCCGTCAGGCAGCGGACGCCAGAAGCCGGTCTCCATCGCCAGCGCCTTCACCGGACGACCCTGGTCGTCCACCTCGAAGCTCTGCGACAGGTAGTGCAGGTAGTCGCCGCCGTTGTCGGCGAAGTCGACCTGGATGGCGTAGGAGGTCTTCTCCTCCCCCGGCCACTGCCGGTAGCCGGTGCCCTCCCACCGACCGCGCAGCCAGGCCAGGCCCACCAGCGCGGGGTTCAGGTCGGACGGAATCTCGAACATCTCACTCCTTCTTGCCGCGCACCAGCCGCACCAGGACGAGCGCCGCCGCGAGCAGCACCAGCGCGCAGGCCACCACCACGACGGTGACGGTCACAGAATCCCCTAACAGCACCTCCGCAGCCTACCTTCCCGCCTCCGGAGCAGACCGGCCGGCGGGCTATGCTCCCCGCGTGCGAGCAGTGGTACAGCGGGTGGCGCGGGCCGCGGTGACGGTGGCCGGCGAGGTGGTGGGACGGATCGACGAACCGGGGCTGCTGGTCCTGGTGGGGATCACCCACACCGACACCCCTGCTGTCGCCGACCGGTTGGCCGAGAAGCTGTGGACGCTGCGGATCCTCGCCGACGAGCGCAGTTGCAGCGACACCGGGGCGCCGCTGCTGGTGGTGAGCCAGTTCACCCTGTACGCCGATACCAGGAAGGGCCGCAGGCCCTCCTGGAGCGCCGCTGCGCCGCGTGAGCTGGGTGAGCCGCTGGTGGCCGAGTTCGTGGCGGCCCTCCGCCGGCGGGGCGGGCGCGTGGCGACCGGCAGGTTCGGCGCCCACATGCAGGTGGATCTCACCAACGACGGTCCGGTGACTCTCGTCCTCGACGCGGACTGAGCCGCGCCGGTGGACGTCCCCCGCCCGGGGGGTCCCGGGTTCCGGCGTCGCCCGAATCGTGTGCGGGGGTGCCACCGCCCACTATTGTGAGCGCGTCGCCGGACGCTGGGAGGTGAGGATGGCGCAGCTGCTCGTGGTCAGCAACGCCCTCGCCCAGGGTGATACCCCCGAACTGTCCCTGCCCGTGCTGTCCCTGCTGCCGCACGAGCTCACGGTGGTGGCGGCCGACACCCAGGCGCTCACCGAGGCCGCCCGGTGCGACGTGGTGGTGCTGGACGGACGCACCGACCTGGCCGGCGCCCGGATGATGACCCGGCTGTTCTCCTCCAGCGGCTCGACTGTGCCGCTGCTGCTGGTGCTGGCCGAGAGCGGGCTCGCCGCCGTCTCGGCCGACTGGGGGCTCTCCGACGTGATCATCGAGACCGCGGGGCTGGCGGAGTTCGAGGCCAGGCTGCGGCTGCTGGTCAGCGCGGCCGCCAACGACGGACTGATCTCCTCCGGGGGGATCGTGATCGACGAAGCCGCCTACTCCGCGGTGAAGGACGGCGAGCCGCTCGACCTGACCTACACCGAGTTCGAGTTGCTGAAGTACCTGGTGCAGCACCCGGGACGGGTGTTCAGCCGCGAGCACCTGCTGGCCGACGTGTGGGGCTACGACTACTACGGCGGCACCCGCACCGTCGACGTCCACATCCGCCGGCTGCGGGCCAAGCTGGGCCCCGAGCACGAGTCGCTGATCGGCACCGTCCGCAACGTCGGCTACCGGTTCTCCCCCGAGGGCGCCCGCCGCTGACCGCCGCGACGGGCTAGCCTGATCGGGTGTGGCACGCACGGCTGACCCCGAGCCAGGCTGCGGCCGTGGACGCGCTCGCCGCCCGCGCCGCCGCCGTCGACGGCCATGACCCGCTGAACGAGGAGGCCCGGCTCACTCGCGACGCGGGGGCACGGCACCTGCTGTCCTGGCACGGCGATCACCTGGTCGGCTACCTGACCCACAGCCCCGGGCACGGCACCGCGCAGGTGGTGGTCGACCCGCAGCAGCGTCGGCGGCGGATCGGGTCGGACCTGGTGGCCACGCTCGCCGACGAAGACGCCGTCGCGCTGTGGGCCTTCGGCGACATCCCCGCCGCCCGTGGCTTCGCCGCCCACCTCGGCCTGAGCGCGGCCCGGGCGCTGCTGGTGATGGGGCGAGACCTGCCCGCCGGCCTCCCGGTGAGCACCACGGACCCGGCGGTGACGCTGCGGGGCTTCGCCCCTGCCGACGCCCACGCGCTGATCGCCGTCAACGCCGCCGCCTTCGCCCACCACCCTGAACAGGGTGGGCTGGACGCGGCAGGGCTGGCCGCCCGGGTGGCCGAGGACTGGTTCGACCCCGAAGGGCTGATCGTGGCCGTCGAGGGCGACCGGATGCTCGGGTTCCACTGGACCAAACGCCACGCCGACGGCACCGGTGAGGTCTACGTCCTCGGCGTCCACCCCGCCGCACAGGGTCGCGGGCTGGGCCGCAGGCTGCTGGTGGCAGGCCTCGACCACCTGTCGAGAGTGGGCTCCCGCCGGGTGATTCTGTACGTCGACAGCGCTGATAGCGTCGCGGTACAAATGTATGAATCCGCGGGCTTCGGCATCGTCCACCGCGACGTGCTCTACCGGCCCGCACCTCAGGAGTTGCCATGACCTTCGTCGAGGACGAGGAGACCGTCGACAGTCCCGTCGACGCGGCCGACCTCCCGGCCGTCCGGCTCAGCGACCGGGAGCTGTCCTGGCTGGCCTTCAACAATCGCGTTCTCGACCTCGCCCGCGACGCCAAGCGGGTTCCGCTGCTGGAGCGGGCCCGGTTCCTGGCGATCTTCTCCTCCAACCTCGACGAGTTCTTCATGGTGCGGGTGGCGGGCCTGAAGCGCCGGATCGCCGCCGGGGTCGCCGTCCCCAGCGCATCCGGCATGCTGCCGCGGGAACTCCACGACGCGATCCTCAGCCGGATCAGGGAACTGGTCGCCGAGCAGTCCCGGGTCTTCGCCGAGGAGATCCGTCCGGAACT
>JAEYUH010000137.1 GCA_023432725.1 Actinomycetes bacterium
TGGTCGGTCATCTCAGACGAGGGCGACGCTGCGCTGGGCCTCGGTGTCCTGATACGGCGACTGTCCGGTGACGTTGTCGCCGCGATTGGCGTTGGGACGCGGCTGCCGGGGTGCCGCGTCGCCGTACTTGGCCCTGACCTGGGCGGCGTGGGTGGGCGGCTCGGCTGCTTCGGGGTCGCGCCTGGCCGCCAGTTCCTTTCGCAGCACGGGGACTACCTCGCCACCGAGCAGGTCGAGCTGCTTGAGCACCATCGACAGCGGCAGGCCGGCGTGGTCGACGAGGAAGAGCTGGCGCTGGTAGTCGCCGAAGTACTCCCGGAAGGTCAGCGTCTTCTCGATCACCTCCTGCGGCGAGCCCACCGACAGCGGGGTGAGGTCGGTGAACTCCTCCATGCTGGGACCGTTGCCGTAGACCGGGGCCTCGTTGAAGTACGGCCGGAACTCGGCCTTCGCGTCCTGGGACCGCTTGGCGATGTACGCCTGCCCGCCCAGCCCCACGATCGCCTGCTTCGTCGTGCCGTGGCCGTAGTGGGCGAACCGCTGCCGGTAGAAGTTGATCAGCCGGATGTAGTGCTCCTTGGGCCAGAAGATGTTGTTGGCGAAGAAGCCGTCGCCGTAGTACGCGGCCTGCTCGGCGATCTCGGGGGTCCGGATCGAGCCGTGCCAGACGAACGGCGGGACGTCGTCCAGCGGGCGCGGCGTCGAGGTGAACCCCTGCAGCGGGGTGCGGAACTCGCCCTCCCAGTCGACGACGTCCTCACGCCACAGCCGGTGCAGCAGGTTGTAGTTCTCAAGCGCCAGCGGCAGGCCCTGGCGGATGTCCTTGCCGAACCAGGGGTAGACCGGGGCGGTGTTGCCGCGGCCCAGCATCAGGTCCATCCGGCCCTTGCTGAGGTGCTGCAGCATGGCGTACTCCTCCGCGATCCGCACCGGGTCGTTGGTGGTGATCAGCGTGGTGGCGGTGGAGAGCAGCAGTCGTTCGGTCTGGCCGGCGAGGTAGGCCAGCAGCGTGCTGGGGGCCGAGGAGAAGAACGGCGGGTTGTGGTGCTCGCCGATCGCGAAGACGTCCAGGCCCACCTCCTCGGCCTTCTTCGCGATCTGCACTATCGCGTCGATCCGTTCGGCCTCGCTGGGCGTGGTGCCCGAGACCGGGTCGCGCGTGATGTCGCTGACCGAGAAGATGCCGAACTGCATGGTGGGTGCTCCCTGTGGGCTGGTGGGCCGAATATATGCGCTTGCATGTATCCCAACCGCGCCGGCCGCCGTGGCATTCCCGCCTCGGGGTGGGCTTGCGGTCGGCCACCCATCTGCGCCACCGTGTGCTCAGCCCGCCCGAGGCAGGAGAAGACAGTGATCGAGATCCCCGACCGTCCTGTAGCGCGACTGGCCCCGGCCTGGCGGGCCTGCGTGGGAACGGGGCGGCTCAACCTCGCGCTGCGTCGCGACTACGTGGAGTCGCTGCGGGTGGTGCAGCAGGAGATCGGCTTCGAGTTGCTGCGCGGCCACGGCATCTTCCACGACGACCTGGGAATCTACCGGCCCTACTCCCATCAGGGTCGCGACGGCGTCCGGTACGCGTTCGGCTACCTCGACCAGGTGATCGACTCCTGGCTCGACCTCGGCATCCGTCCCTTCCTCGAACTCGGCTTCATGCCGTCGGCGCTGGCCTCCGGCGACCAGACCGTCTTCTGGTGGCGCGGCAACGTCACCCCGCCCAGCGACGAGCGGGAATGGGCACGGCTGGCGGCGGCCACCGCCCGGCACCTGATCGACAGGTACGGCCTCGACGAGGTGCGGCGCTGGCCGATCGAAGTCTGGAACGAGCCGAACCTGACGGTGTTCTGGAAGGACGCCGACCAGGCCGCCTACCTCCGCCTGTACGAAGTGACGGTGACGGCCCTGAAGGAGGTGGACGCCGACCTGCAGGTGGGTGGTCCGGCGATCTCCCCCGGCGCGGACCAGTGGTGGGCGCCGTTCGCGGAGTTCGTCACGGCCCGCAACCTGCCGGTCGACTTCGTCAGCCGGCACGCCTACACCTCGGGGCCGCCGCAGCACGTCCCGTTCGGGGTCCACCAGGAGCTCCAGCCGCCCCGGTCACTGCTTGAGCAGTTCGCGGCGCCCCGGCGCCACCTGGCGGGCACTTCCCTCGCCGGTCTCCCCGTCCACATCACCGAGTTCAACAGCTCCTACCGGCCGGACAACCCCATCCACGACACCGCCTACCACGCCGCCTACCTCGCGCCGGTGCTGGCCGGCGGCGGCGACCTCGTGGACTCCTTCTCGTACTGGACCTTCTGCGACGTCTTCGAGGAGGCGGGCATCCCCACCTCGATCCTGCACGGCGGGTTCGGCCTGCTGGGCCACCGTCAGCTGCGCAAGCCGGCGTTCCACCTGTACGCGTTCATGGCCCGGCTCGGCGAGGAGATCCTCGCGTCCGGCCAGGACCACCTGGTCACCCGGCACCCCGACGGCAGGCTGGCGATCCTGGCCTGGCAGCCGGTGGACGGGACCAACCCCGGCGACGAGCGGCACCGCGTCCGGCTCCAGCTGCCGGCCCGTGGCCCGGCGATGTACCTCAGCCGCCAGCGCGTGAACGAGGACGTCGGGAACGTCGCGACCGCCTGGCGCCACCTGGGACGCCCCCCGTCCCCTACCTCGCGGCAACTCGACCTGCTGCACGACGCGGCGCGGCCCGCGGTCGAGCACGCCGTGCTGACCGCCGCCGAGGGCCGGCTCGCACTCGACCTGCACCTCGCCCGCCACGAGGTGACGCTGATCGAGCTGGACCCGGTGATCGACCACTGCGACCCGTGGACCGACGACAGCCGGATCCCCGGTTACGCCTCCGCCTGACGCCGCCCGCTGCACGACCGACCTCGGCGACCCGCGCCGCGCCGGGTCGCTCAGTAGATGGCGCGGCCTGCCGCGTCGGGGATGGCGGACTTGCGGAAGAAGTAGGTGTTCACCTGGTCGCGCCACTCGGTGGCCGAGCGCACCTGCTCGGTGAACAGTTCCCGGCCCCGCTCGAAGACCGCCGGGTCGATCCGTCCCCGCAGCGACTCCCAGGCCTGCGCCATCCGCTCGACGGCCTCGACCCCGGCGAAGTGGCTGTCGTAGATGTGCTGGATCACGGTCTTCCCGGACTTCAGGACATGGCGGTAGGGCACGTGGTGGA
>JAEYUH010000148.1 GCA_023432725.1 Actinomycetes bacterium
CGCACTGACCTTCAGGTGGTGCTGCTCGAGCCGCTGTTGCGCCGGTTCAACTTCCTCACCCTGGCGGTGGACGAGCTGGGCCTGACCGGACGCGTCCGCGTGGTCCGCGGCAGGGCCGAGGACTACAAGGATCGCCATGACGTGGTCACCTGCCGCGCGGTAGCTCCACTCCCCCGCCTTCTCGACTGGTGCCTGCCCCTGGTAGCCCGCGACGGATGTCTGGTGGCGCTGAAGGGCAGTACCGCCGCGGAGGAGGTCGCCTCAGCCAGCGCTGACCTGCGCCGCCACCGCGCCGAGGCCCGCGTCGAGCAGCTCTCGGTTCCGGGCACCACCGACTCCACCTGGGCGATTGTCGTGCAGCCGACGAGGCGCTAGCCGGGTCGCGGAGGGGTTCCCCGCGGCTGCGGGACGGGCGGCTGATTGCCCGGTTTCTCGGGCCGCCGCACGGCGCGGGTCGGCGTGTCTGACCGCGACCGGAGGTTATCCTCGTGTTTCACGTGAAACACACCGAAGGAGACCGCGTGACAGTCACAGCACCATCCGGCCCTCGCCGGGCGGCGTTCGAAACCCCGGAGTTCGAACCTCCGGAGGCGCTGGAGCCCGACGATCTGGACGCCGCTGTTTCACGTGAAACCCCATCAGCGCTCCCCCGTCCGGCCCGCACGCGCACCCTGGTCGTGGCGAACCAGAAGGGCGGGGTGGGGAAGACGACCACGACGGTGAACCTCGCCACAGCGCTCGCGCTCGGTGGCCTCCGCGTGCTCGTGGTCGATATCGACCCCCAGGGCAATGCCTCGACCGCGCTCGGCATCGAGCATCACGAGGGTGTCCCCGGCACGTACGAGGCCCTCACCGACCAGACCCCGATCGCCCAACTGGTGCAGCGGTCTCCGGAGGCCAAGGGCCTGTGGGTGCTGCCTGCCACCATCGACCTCGCCGGCGCAGAGATCAACCTCGCCGCCGTGATGGCCAGGGAGAGCCGGCTGCTGCACGTGCTGCAGGATTTCAGCCTGCGACACAGCTTCGACTACGTGTTCATCGACTGCCCGCCATCGCTGGGACTGCTGACGCTGAATGCGCTGGTCGCAGCGGACGAGATCCTGATCCCGATCCAGTGCGAGTACTACGCGCTGGAGGGCGTCACCCAGCTCCTGCGGACCATCAACCTCGTCAAGGGCGCCATGAACGACGACCTGCGTCTCACCACCGTCGTGCTGACCATGTACGACGCCAGGACGCGGCTCTCCGCCCAGGTTGCCGAACAGGTCCGGGAGTACTTCCCGGAGGAAACCCTGACGACGGTGATCCCACGCTCCGTGCGGGTGTCAGAAGCACCGAGCTACGGCCAGTCGGTCATCACCTATCACACCGCCTCCGCCGGCGCGCAGGCCTACCTGTCGGCGGCGGAGGAGATCGCCCACCGGGCTGCGAAGGTCCAGGCAGAAGGAGCACGCTGATGACGGCACCCAGGGCACGAACCGGCCTCGGCAGGGGGCTGGGCGACCTGCTGCAGCGAACCGATCCCGAACTCGCCCACCGCGGCGGCGCCCAGGTCCCCGAGGGTTCGCGGTTCGAGGAGATCCCGGTGCGGGAGATTCGGCCGAACCCGCGCCAGCCCAGGACCGTGTTCGAGGAGGAGGCCCTCACCGAGCTCGCCAACTCCATCACCGAGGTCGGTCTGCTGCAGCCGATCGTCGTCCGCCCGCTGCCCGGCGGGGCCTTCGAGCTCGTGATGGGGGAGCGGCGCCTCCGTGCAAGTCAACAAGCCGGTTTATCGACAATTCCCGCGATCGTGCGCCGCACCGAGGACCACGACCTGCTGCGGGACGCGCTGCTGGAGAACCTCCACCGTGCGCAGCTGAACCCGCTGGAGGAAGCTGCCGCCTACCAGCAGCTGCTGGACGATTTCGGGTGCACCCAGGAGGAACTGGCCGGGCGGATCAAGCGCTCCCGTCCGCAGATCTCGAACACGATCCGGCTGCTGCAACTGCCCGGATCGGTTCAGCGCAAGGTAGCGGCGGGGGTGATCAGTGCCGGCCACGCACGTGCCCTGCTGATGCTCACCACACCGGAGGCCATGGAGCACCTTGCGAACCGGATCGTGTCGGAGAACCTGTCGGTGCGGGCCGTCGAAGAGCTCGTCGCGGTGGGGGAGTCGGGCACCAGGCGGGCGCCGCGCACGACGCGGCCACGCGAGGTCCCGGCGGCGGTGCTCGAGGTCCAGGAGGCGCTCACCGACGTCCTCGACACCAGGGTGACCGTCACCACCTCGGGCAAGCGAGGCCGGATCGTCATCGAGTTCGCCGACCCCGAGGATCTCGACCGGCTCCGAACCCTATTAATAAACCGCTAAACATCTTTATCGACAAAGCAATAGATCACTAGGAGAGAAGCACTGAGGGGGCCGACGACGAGCGCCCCCTGCGAAGAGCTCAGCCCCCGCTCGCCGGGAGGGCGCAACCACAGGTCACCAGCGCCGTCGCCGAGCGGTCGAGCCAGTTCCCGGCCTTCGTCGAGCGCTTCCCGTCGTGGGTGGCACCGAAGGCGAAGGTCAGCAGGTCGCCGTCCCGGGTGCGCAGGTAGCCGGCCAGCGCGTTGACCTTCTTCAGTGACCCCGTCTTGGCCTGGACGACACCGCGTCCGGCCCTCTCGGAGGGGTCGTTGAAGCGGTTCTTCAGGGTCCCGTTCACCCCGGCGACGGGCAGCCCGAGCCGCACGTCGTCGTAGGTGGCGTCACGCAGCGCGAGGCCTACCGCCTGGGCGAGCACCGAGGGGCGCACCTTGGTGTTCGACGAGAGCCCCGACCCGCCGTCGATCTTCATGCCGCTGGCCCACAGGCCCTTCGACTTCATCCAGGCGCTGATCGCCGCCGAGCCGCCGGCGAAGCTGGGGGAGTGGCCGGTCGCGCGGGCGATCAGCCGTGCGTAGTTCTCGGCGGCCACGTTGTCGCTGTAGCGCAGCATCCGGCGCACCTGGGTACCCAACCGCGCCGAGGTGACCGAGGCCACGGTTTTGGCTCCCTTGGGGGTCGCGGACGCGCCGTCGAAGGTCACCTTGAT
>JAEYUH010000235.1 GCA_023432725.1 Actinomycetes bacterium
CGACTACCTCACCGACCTGGGGCTGGCCGCCCCCGAGAGCGTGAAGAAGCTGTCGGAGGGCTCGACCTCGTTCTACGAGGACATCAGCGCCGAGAACGCCGACACCCTGGCCGACGTCGACATCGTCGTCACCTACGGGACGCCGGAGTTGCTGACCAAGCTGCAGGCGGATCCGCTGATCGGCAGCATCCCGGCGATCAAGCGCGGCTCCGTGGTGCTGATCGAGGACGGCTCACCGCTGTCCGCGGCCGTCTCCCCGCCCAGCGCCCTGTCCTTGCCCTGGGGGCTCGACACCTATGTCCCGCTGATCGCGGCCGCGGCCGACAAGCTGGCATGACCCTCGCCCCGCCGAAGCCAGAGCTGGCGCCCGCCTCCGCGGCGGGCGCCGGCCGGCCTCGGCGCGGGCTGGCGCTCGGCCTCGGCGCGGGAGTCCTGCTCGTCTGCGTCATCGCCTCCCTCGCCTTCGGGGCCCGGGAGGTGGGGCTGGACGACATCCTGGCCGGGTTGTCCGGCGCCGACCCGCAGACCGTCGGCGCGATCGCGGTGAGGGAGCGGATCCCGCGCACCGTCCTGGCGCTGCTGGCGGGGGCTGCCCTCGGAGTGTCCGGCGCCCTGCTGCAGGCCGTCACCCGCAACCCGCTGGCGGACCCGGGCATCCTCGGGATCAACCACGGCGCCTCGCTGTTCGTCGTCGCAGGGATCGCCTTCGCAGGGATCGACACCCTCCAGCAGTACCTCTGGCTGGCGCTGGCCGGCGCCGCCCTCACCGCCGTCTTCGTCTACCTGATCGGCTCGATGGGACGCGGCGGCGCCACCCCGGTCAAGCTCGCCCTGGCCGGAGCCGCGACCACCGCCGCGCTCTCCTCCCTGGTCTCCGCCGTCCTGCTGCCGCGGATCGAGGTGATGACCGTCTTCCGGTTCTGGCAGGTGGGCGGCGTGGCAGGGGCCAGC
Source organism: Actinomycetes bacterium (assembly GCA_023432725.1). GTDB lineage: Bacteria > Actinomycetota > Actinomycetes > Propionibacteriales > Propionibacteriaceae > Propionicimonas. The sequence continues at coordinate 952 of JAEYUH010000235.1, forward strand.
TGGGAGGGCATGCTCACCATCGCGCCCTTCCTCGGCGTCGGGGCGCTGATCGCCGCGCTGTCCGCCCGTCCCCTCAACGCCCTGGCGCTCGGGGACGAGGTGGCGGCGGGACTGGGGGTCCGCACCGCCCGGGTCCGCCTGCTCGCCGGGCTGGCGGCCGTGCTGCTGTGCGGCGCCACTACGGCGGTCGCCGGGCCGATCGCCTTCCTCGGCCTGATGGTGCCGCACGTGGTCCGCCTCCTCACCGGCCCCGACCAGCGCTGGATCCTGCCCCTGTCGGCAATCGGCGGGGCGGCGGTCCTCACTGTCTCCGACGTGGTCGGACGCGTGGCGGGGCGCCCTGGCGAACTCGAGGCGGGAGTCGTCACCGCGCTGCTCGGCGCCCCCGTCCTGATCTCCATCGCCCGCCGCACCCGGGTGCGTGCGCTGTGACAGCCATCGCCCTGGAGCGGCTGGTCGCCGGGCGCCGCACCCGCTCCCGCCGTCGCTGGATCGCCGGTGCCGCGCTCACGGTCGCGATCCTGGGGCTGCTGGTCGCAATGCTCTGCCTCGGCGAGACCAGCTACTCGCTCTCCCAGGTGATCAGCGTGCTGGGCGGTGAGCAGGTCAAGGGTGCCTCCTTCGCAATCGGGACGCTGCGGCTGCCACGCGCCCTGGTCGGCCTGCTCGCCGGGCTGGCCTTCGGCGCTGCCGGCGCCACCTTCCAGACCATGCTGCGCAACCCCCTCGCCAGCCCCGACATCATCGGGATCTCGGCGGGGGCGAGCGCCGCCGCGGTGTGGTGCATCGTGGTCCTGCACTGGAGCGGGCCGGCGGTTTCGGGGCTGGCGATCGTCGCCGGCCTGCTGACCGCGGGCCTGATCGCCTGGCTGGCGCGCGGCGGCGAGTCCGGCGGCGGCCGGCTCATCCTGATCGGCATCGGCGTCGGGGCGATGCTGGACTCGGTGGTGTCCTACCTGCTGCTCAACGCCTCCGCGTGGGACGTCCCCACCGCCGTGCGGTGGCTGACCGGCAGCCTCAACGGCGCCCGGATGGAGCAGGTGGGCCCGCTGGCGATCGCTGTCGTGGTCCTCGGCGGCGCGATCCTGCTGCTGGGCCGCGACCTGCGCGCCCTCGAGTTCGGCGACCAGACCGCGACCGCCCTGGGCGTCCGGGTGGATCCGATCCGACTCGTGCTGGTGCTCGCGGCTGTCGGGCTCGTCGCCTTCGCCACGGCGACCACCGGCCCGATCGCCTTCGTCGCCTTCCTCGCCGGGCCGATCGCCGGCCGCCTGGTCGGCCACGGCTCCCCCGTCATCTGGCCGGCCGCGCTGGTCGGCGCCGTCCTCGTGCTCGCCGCCGACCTGCTCGGCCAGTTCGCCTTCTCGACCCGGTTCCCCGTGGGTGTCGTCACAGGCATCCTCGGCGCCCCGTACCTGCTCGTCCTGCTCGCCCGCATCAACCGTGCCGGAGGTTCCGCGTGACCGTTCATCACACCCTCGCCACCCAGCAGCTGGTCGCCGGCTACGGCAGCCGCACCGTCGTGGACGGCATCGACCTCGCCGTCCCCGGCGGGAAGGTGACCGCGATCATCGGGGCGAACGCCTGCGGCAAGTCGACCCTGTTGAAGACCATGGCCCGGCTGCTCTCGCCGTCCGGCGGCAACGTGCTGCTCGACGGCCACGACATCCACCGGCTGCCCACCCGCGAGCTGGCCAAGTCGCTCGGCCTGCTGCCGCAGTCCCCGATCGCTCCGGAGGGGATCGTCGTCGCCGACCTGGTAGGACGCGGCCGGCACCCCCACCAGCG
>JAEYUH010000267.1 GCA_023432725.1 Actinomycetes bacterium
AACACCCGGAACGCGTCCCGGTAGTAGTGGCCCTGTCGAACCAGGTTGGCCTCGCTCACCGGCGTCCCGACGGTGACATCGAGCTCGGTGACCGCCTGCACCACGTCGAGCGACGCGAACCGGGTCAACGCCGCCTGCAGCGAGCTGATCGGCGTGGTGAGGCTGACGTGGAACTGGTGCCCGACGCCGTCCAGCGGCACCCCGGCGGCCAGCAGGCGCTCGACGAGGGCGAAGTACTGGTCCTGCTTGAGCCCCTGTTCGGTGTTGTAGTCGTTGATGAACAGCGTGACCGGACGCGCCACCTCACTGTCGGGGACGGCGTAGGTCTGGTTGAACGCCGCGTCGGCCAGTTCGAAGGCCAGCGGGATGTAGTCCTCGCCGAAGACCGCGTACCAGGCGCTGCGGCGCAGGCCGTCGTCCTGGGCTGCGTCGGAGACGACCTCGTTCACCACGTCCCAGGCGACCAACGGGTTGGTGGCCGACCCGAAGGGGCCGTACCGCTCGGAGATCGCCCGTGCGATGTTGTCGATGTGGGTGGCCAGCCGGTCGCGCAGGAAGGCACGGTCGGCGTCGTTGTCGCCGAGCTGGCGCCCGGTGTCGTCGGTGAAGAACCAGTCAGGGGTCTGGGAGTGCCACAGCAGGACGTGCCCGTAGAGCCTCAGGTTGTTCGCCTGGGCGAAGTCGAGCAGCGTGAGGGCCTCAGGGTGCGGCCGGAAGTTGCGCTCCGCGTCGTACCAGGCCTCGACCTTCATGTGGTTCTCGGCAGTGATCTGGTTGAAGTGGTGGTTGACAAGGATCGCCGGGTTGCCGGTGGCCTCCCTGCTGTCGATCGCCACGCCGACCGGGAAGTCGACGGTGTTCTTCAGCGGCTCGAGGTCGGTCTGTACCACCGGCGGCTCCGGGACCCAGACCCTCACCTCGTCGACGAGGAAGGTCGAGGTGTTCCCGCTCTGGTACAGGGTCTCGAAGTAGATCTCCGCCTCGGTGTCGAAGGCGGGCATCGTGAACTGGCCGCCGACCCGGGTCCAGCCGTCATTGCGCAGCCCGGTCAGCGCCATCAGGTTGCTGAAGGTCGGGGAGCCCTCGCGCACCGTCCGTGCCGACAGGGTCGCCTCACCCGGGTCCTCGCCCTCGGCGAAGCGCACCCAGGCCTCGAACTCCAAGGTGGTGCCGCCCAGGCCTTCGACTGCGGACACGTCGTACTGCATGCCGTCACCGTCGTTGTCGCGATCCGACACTTGGGCCGCGTTCGCGGTGCCGTCGGCCCCGCCGGCCACCACGGTCAGCGTCGGTGCGGTCTCGTCCGGCAGCCGCGGGGCCCAGCCCTGCAGCGTGCCGTCCTCGAAGTCGGTGTCGATCAGCGTGGTGCCGGGCTGCGGCCCGCCGCCGGGGCGCGGGACGGTGACCAGGACGTCATCGACAAGGAGCGTCGCGGTGGTGGACGCCTCGACGTAGAGCTCGGCGGGCGGGTTCTCGGCGTCCGGGGTGAAGGTGCCAGTCAGCTGCACCCATTCGGTGTCGGTCACGCTGGCGCGGTTGGTCACCCACGGGTACTCGTTCCAGCCGTCCTCGCCGGTGGTGTTGGGCTGGTTGACGCCGAAGTTCACCTCGGCGGCTGCCTCGCCGGCGGCGAGCTTCACCCAGGCCGAGATCGTGTAGACGACGTTGCCGGAGGTGAACACGTCGGCCGCGGCCACCCGGGCCCCTTCCCAGGTCGCGCCGCGCTCGCTCACCTGCAGGGCCTGGGCGCCGCCGTGCGCGTCGCCGACGAGGGTCAGCGAGGCGGAGCCGCGAGGTCCCCAGGGCGCCGGGTCGGCGCCCTCGAAGTCGCTGGCCAGCACTGTGACGTAGTCGGGTTCAGGCTCGGGGGCCGTGATCCGGATGTCGTCCACCAGGAACTCGGCGGTGGCGCTGGCCGACTCGATGTAGAGCACGGTGGGAGGGTGCTGGGCGTCGACCGTGTAGTAACCGCTGAGCTGCACCCACTCGTCAGCGGTGACGTCCACCCGGCCGCCGACCCACGGGTACTCGTTCCAGTCCTCGTCGGGGTCGATCTTGGGCTGGTTGACGCCGAAGTTCAGCTGCGTGGGCTCCGCCCCCGCCGGCAGCTTGACCCACCCGGTGACGTGGTACTCGCCCTGGGTGAACAGGGTCGAGACGTCGACCTGGGGCCCGTGCCAGCCTTCGGACCGGTTGGCCACCAGCAGCGCCTGGCTCCCGGAGCGGGCGTCGTCCGACAGCGACAGGGCGGCCGGGCCGCGGCCCGTCCACGGTTCGTAGCCGCCCTCGAAGCCGCTCTCCAGAACCACGACCTCGGCCGCGTTCGCCGGAGCTGCCGCCAGGGTGACCGAGACGAGCGCCCCGCCGGCCGCGAGCGAGATCGCTGCCAGTCCGCTCAGAAAGTTTCGCCAGACCTGCCTCATTTGCCTGCTCCTTTGCGCGCATGACGGCGTCGTCGCGGTCAGGGTAGGCAGCGGCTTCCCTCGCTGGCAACGGTTGAAACGTTGCCGGAAGGATCGAAACTCTATCGAAAACCGCGCGATCATGCCCGGTGTGGCAAACGTTTTCGACGCACCGCCGCGGCCCCGTCCACGGTGGACGGGGCCGCGGTGAGTGGTACTACTTCTTGACCCTGACCACCCTGGAGGTTGCCGAGACCGGCTGCTGGTCCCTGGCTGTGGCCACCACGGTGACCGAGAGCGAGTGGCCCTTGTCAGCCCTGGCGATCCGGTACAGCGGCCTGGTGGCCCCGGAGATCGGCTCGCCGTCCCGCTTCCACTGGAAGCTGAACTTCAGCTTGTCCTGGTTCCACATCCCCGGGGTCGCCAGAACCACCCAGCCGACCCGCGCCTTGCCCACGATCCTGGGCGGGGAGAGGTTGGCCAGCGCCTTGGCGACCGGGACGACTGGCGCGGAGGTCACCGACACCGGGGTGGCGCCGGACGCCTTCGCCGTGACCACCACCGTCAGGGCGCGCCCCACGTCGTGGGGACCGACCCGGTAGGTGCGCCCGGTGGCCTTGGGGATGTCCTTGCCGTCACGCTGCCAGCGGTAGCTGAACGTCACGCCCTGGGTCGGCCACCAGGTGCCGGGGTCGGCCTCGAGGACGGCGTTCTTCACCGCCTTGCCGAGGATCCGCGGCGGGGTGAGGTTGACCGCGGCGGCGTCCGGCCCGGCCACCGTGAGGGAGGTCCACCCGATGAGTTCGTCCTCGTTGGTGAACACAGCGAGCTTGTGAGCGCCGGCCGGGGTGCCGGGCGGCAGGGTGACGGTCACCGTGCCGTCAGCCGCTACCGGTCCCGCGTAGAGCAGCACGGGCTCGGAGAACAACCAGACCTCGACCTGGTCGTTGGCGAGTTCCTCCCCGCCGACCGTCACCACCACCTGGTCGCCGGCCCGCGCCGCGTCCGGGCCGTCAACCGACCCGGCATTCTCGTCGGTCAGCTCACCGGCCTCGGCCGGCGGGATGACCAGCGGCTTCGCCCGCCCCAACGCGGGCGGGGAGACCTCGCTGTGGGTCTGGAAGTACTCCACGGCCGCCTGAAGGTCGATCTGTCCGGAGTCGGCCTTGTTCGTGCCCTGCGCGAGGGTGGTGAAGTTGTCGCCACCGGAGGCCAGGAACGAGTTCACCACCACCCGGTAGGTGGCCGCCTCGTCCAGCGGCTCCTCGTGGAAGAGGATGTCGTGGACGTGGCTGCCGCGCGGCGCGGACGGGTCATAGCTGTACGACAGTGCCTCCGAGATGCCGAGCCGGAGAACCGGGCGGGAGGCCCCGGCCGGCTGCCACTGCTCCTCGAGCACGCTGCGGATCTGCGCGCCGGTGAGGTCCATCGTGACCAGGGTGTTGGCGAACGGCTGGACGAGTGCGGCCTCCTTGTAGGTCACCACTCCGTCGCCGCCGGCACCTGCGTACAGCAGGTCGGCCCGCAGGCCACCCGGGTTCATGAAGGCGAGCACCGCCGGCTGCGCACCGCCGTAGTTCGGGTTCTCGCTGGTAGCCCACAGCTGGATGTCGGCGACGAGCGAGCCCAGGCTCGACTCCGAGCCGCGGTCCTCGACGCCGGGGCTCCTGAAGGCCCGGGTGATGTCGGCGGTGATGGTGCCGACCTGGACGCCACCGGGCCCCTCGGCCGCCGCCACCGCGGCGTTGACGATCTCCACGACCGCGGGATCCGGCGTGGCGGAGTTCGCCAGCGGGATCAGCCCCGAGGTGGCGCTGAGAACTGTGCCGTTGTCGGGGTCGACGCTGAGCACCACCTGGCCGAGGTTCGTCGCGTACGACCCGGTCTGGATCACCGGGCGACCCTGGATCATGCAGTTGTAGGCCAGATGGGTGTGGGCGGAGAAGATCACGTCGACCTCGGCGGCCGCACCGTGCACCAGTTCGCCGAAGTTGGTGTCCTCGGCCTCGATCGCCGAGCAGGAGGTGTTGCTCGACCCGTCGTGGATCAGCGCGACGATGACCTCAGCTTCACCGTTGCCCGCATCGCCGTCCGACAGCTGCGCTGCCACCCGGTTCAGAGCAACCAACGGGTCACCGAAGTCGAGGGTGGCGATCCCTGCCGGGGAGACGAGCGAATAGGTCTCGGCGGTGACCAGGCCGACAAAGCCGATGGTCACACCGGCGCGCTCGATGATCTCGTACTCAGGCAGGACGGGGTCCTGGGTGCCCTTGGCGTAGACGTTGGCCCCCAGATAGGGGAACTCGGTCTTGTGGAGGTCGGTGCTCGGGTCCTCGACACCGCCGTACTCGGCGGGCAGCCGGTCCAGCAGGGCTGTGAAGCCCTTGTCGAACTCGTGGTTGCCGACCGCGCTCACGTCGAGTCCCGCGGCGTTGAGCACGTCGATGGTCGGGTTGTCGTCGGAGATGAACGACTCGAAGGTGGTGGCACCGATGTTGTCGCCGGAGGACACGAACACGGTGTTCGGGTTCTCGGCCCGCAGTGCGTTGACCTTGCCGGCCAGCACCGCACCGAGTTGGACCACGGGGTTGGGGCCGGACCAGATCCGGCCGTGGAAGTCGTTGATGCCCAGCAACTGGATCGACACCGGGTCAGCGGCGTGAGCAGGAGTGGCGGCTGCGAGGCCGGTGCCGAGGGCGAGCGTGGTCGCGGTGGCGATGGCGAGCGCCCTGGCGGTTCGGGGTGGACGATGACGGTGGGTGGTGAGGCTCATGTGAGTCCTTCGTCGTCGGGACTCAGCCTGGTCGGCCTGCTCCGTCCCGGCAGCACCGTTGGGGGCGGGCCAAGAAGGCTGAACGGATGGCCCATTCTGGCCGACGGCTCAGCGGAACCGCCAGATCCCCCGCAGTAGGTACATCAGACCCCCGCGAGGATCAGGAACCGAAGGGAGCCGGCCCGAGGCGTCCGAACGCGACGAACATCGCCAGCGCCAGCAGGACGAGGTTGACCCCGAGCCGTGAGTACTCGTTGCGCCGCACGTGGAGCGCCATCGCCAACACCATGATCGCCGCCAGGCCGAGCGCGGCCAGCGGGACGAGGAAGAGGGCGATCCTGGTCAGCCCCGGCAGCACAAGGCCCAGGGCACCGAGCACCTCGACCGCCCCGAGCGCGCGCAGGACTACCTCGTCGACGTCCTCCACCCAGGTCAGGCCGCCGGCGTGCAGCCGCTCGCGATCCCTGCTGAGCTTCGTGACGCCGCAGGTGAGGAAGACGACGGCGAGCAGCACCGTGACGATCCACACGACGGCGCTCAAGACCCTCCTCCGATGCTTCGGCGACAAGCGACGATAAGCAAAATCATCAACCGGTGCAAATCTGAGAGAACGTCAGGACGGAACTCAGGAAGCGCTGCCGAGCCCGCGCGGCGGTGAAGCGGGGTTCGGGACGCACCGCAGCGGCTCGCCCGCTGTCGAATTTCACCAGTCGGCGCTACTGCACCCTTGTCTCGCCGGGCTGCACCGCGTAGGCCGGCGCGTCGACCGGGCCGGGGGGCAGCGCCCGGCCCGCCACCGCCATCGCCACGGCGGTCACCGCGACCGCGACGAAGACCCAGGTGGAGGCCGTCACGATGGTCCGGTAGTCGTGCGCGCCCGCTCCCGCGGCAATCAGGTTGTTGGCGATCGCGCCGAACACCGCGACCCCCACCGCGCTTCCCGCGGTCCTGGCGAACACGATCACGCCGGTCACCACCGCCCGCTCGTTCCAGTCGACCGAGGCCTGCGCGGCGATCAGCGACGGCGCGGCCGTCCAGCCCAGGCCGAAGCCGATGGTGAAGCAGGCCACCGCGACGCTCACCGGGTGCGGCCACGGGCCTGCCACCCCGAGCGCGACCGACCCGGCGACGGCGATCAGGGAGCCCGCCGTGACTGTGGCGCGGTAGCCCCACCGCAGGTACAGCCGTCCGGCGTTCGAGGCCGCCAGTGGCCAGCCGAGGGTGAGCGCGGCAACCGCGGCGCCGGAGACGAGCGGGACGGCGCCGATCGAGTTCTCAAGGTAGGTGGGGACGAAGCTCGTCACCCCGATCAACAGGGCACCGACCGCCACCGAGACCAGGGTGCTGGTCCGGATCAGCGGCCGGGCGAGCAGGGAGAGATCAAGCACCGGCTCGGCGGCGCGACGCTCCACCGCGGGGAAGACGGCCAGCGCGGCGATGCCGATCCCGAACGCCGCCAGGCTGGGCGCCGAGACCCAGGGCCAGGCATTCCCGCCCTGCAGCAGCGCGAGGATCACGGCGGTGAGCCCGACGGTGAGGACGGCGGCGCCGGCGTAGTCGATCCGGTGCCTGCGCCGCTCGACCACCTCGTGGTACGAGCGCAGCAGCGCCCAGCCGGCGACCAGGCAGAGCGGGATGTTGACGAAGAAGATCCAGCGCCAGGAGGCGAACTGGGAGAACAGCCCGCCGAGGGCGGGGCCCACCACCGACGAGGCCGCCCACACGCTGGCGATGTAGCCCTGCACCTGGGCGCGCTCGGCCACCGAGTACAGGTCGCCGACGATCGTCATCGACATGGGCGCCACGGCTCCGGCGCCGAGCCCCTGGACGATCCGGAACACGATCAGCGCCGTCATGTTCCAGGCCAGGCCGCACAGCACCGACCCCACCAGGAACAGTCCGATCCCGAGCAGCAGGACGGGCTTGCGCCCCACGGTGTCGCCGAGCTTGGAGTAGATGGGGACGGACACCGCCTGGGCGAGCAGGTAGGTGGAGAACAGCCACGGGAACTGCTCGAACGAGCCGAGGTCGGCCACCACCGACGGCACCGCGGTGGCGAGGATCGTGGCATCGATGGCGATCAGGCCGGTGGCCAGCATGAGCGCGAGCAGCACCGCCCCCCGCTCCGAGCGGAAGCCGACCGTCGCCCCGCGCCTGCTGCTCACCCTCCTACCAAGGCGTGCCGGGCGGTGGGTATTCCGGGGGCCGGGTCACCGGTCAGCCCAGACGTCGGCGCAGGAAGGTCCAGGCCAACGCGGCCATGTGGGCGGCCTGGGCGTTGGTCGCGGCGCCCCCGTGGCCACCCTCGATGTTCTCGTAGTAGGTGACGTCCTTGCCGGCCGCCAGCATGAGCGCCGCGAGCTTCCTGGCGTGCCCGGGGTGCACCCTGTCGTCGCGGGTGGAAGTGGTGAACAGCACCGGCGGATAGTCCAGCCGCGGGTCGAACAGGTGGTACGGCGAGAAGTTCCTGATGAACTCCCACTCCGCCGGGTCGTCGGGGTCTCCGTACTCGGCCATCCAGGAGGCACCGGCGAGCAGGTGGCTGTACCGCTTCATGTCGAGCAGCGGCACCTGGATCACCACCGCCCCGAACAGGTCCGGGTACCGGGTGAGCATGTTCCCGGTCAGCAGGCCGCCGTTCGAGCCGCCCTGGACGCCGAGCCGGGCGTGGCTGGTGAT
>JAEYUH010000059.1 GCA_023432725.1 Actinomycetes bacterium
GCGGGCGTCGTCTCGGTCGGTTCGGCGCTCGGCGACGGCGGTGGCGTCACCGCTGTCGGTGATGCGCTGGGGGTGACCGGCGTCTGAGGCTCGCCCCGGTTGGACATCGCGAGGAAGACGCCGCCGACGATCGCCAGCAGCGCCACCGCGCCCAGCACGATCATGATCAGCTTGGTGGGCGACTGGCCGCCACCCGGCGGCCGCTGGCCCGGCTGGTACGGCTGCTGCTGGGTGAAGCCCTGGGGGGCGTAGCCGCCGGCGGGCGGGGTGAAGGCCTGTCCCTGGGGGTAGCCCTGCTGGGGGTAGCCCTGCTGCGGGTAGCCCTGCTGAGGGTAGCCCTGCTGAGGGTAGCCCTGCTGAGGGTAGCCCTGCTGGGGGTAGCCCTGTTGCGGAGCCGCCGGCTGCTGCGGGAAGCCCTGGGCCGGCGTCCCCTGCGGGGGAACGCCCTGCGGCTGGTTCTGTCCGGTGGGAGGCGTCTGGGTCACTTCTCCTCCTCCTTCGGCTCGACCGGGATCGCGGCGGTGGGCTCGCTGTCAGCCGGTGGTGGCGGTGCGGTGGCGGGTGGGGCGGTGGTCGACCCGGTGGCCTCGGCGGCGGGCGAGGCCGAGACCCCCGCAGCCACCGGCACCTTCGGACGTGCCTTGGTGGAGACCCCGCAGGCACTGCAGAAGTTGGCGCCGGCCAGCAGTGGCAGTTCGCAGTGTGCGCAGAACCCCATGTCGGCGCCGCTGTAGTCGCCGTGCACCCCTGAGGTGGCGGCGTCCTCGAGGGCGGCCTCGGTGAGGCCGATGTGGAGCACGCTGCGCAGCCGCAGGATCAGCAGGCCGAGCAGGACGAGGCCCCAGATCAACTGGAGCGCGACGGCGAGCGACGGGCTTCCGACGAAGCCGAGCAGGTAGACACCGGTCGCGTAGAGGATGTTGACCCCCACCGCGAGGGCGAGCCCGCTGTAGTAGCGCGGGGTGAAGCCGTCGTACCCCTTGCCCAGGCCGGAGTACTCGGCCACCGCGAGGCCGGTGGCTGTGCCCATGATCAGTGGCTTCACGAAGCCCTCGAGCAGGATCAGCGTCGCCCACTGGCCGGGCTGCGGTTCGGCGAGCCCGCCGGTCAGCAGCGCCCAGTGCCGCACGATCGTGTCGAACGCCGCGTAGGCCAGGCCGCTGACGATGCCGAAGGTGACCCCGTCCATCAGGTCGTCGAAGGCCGGACGGCCGGCGAGCAGCACCGGGCCCACCTGCCGGATCGCCTCACCGATGACGGGGACGAGGATGGCGAAGACCAGGAAGGCCACCCAGTTGGGGCTGCTGATCAAGCCGCCGGTCGGGTCCCCCAGCGTCGCCTGGATCGGGATCCACTGCGTCCACAGCAGCGTGAACCCGGCGGCGAGGACGCCGGTGAGGACGAAGGCCAACCCGACCACCGGGACGGGGGCGTCCTCCCACAGGTTCACGTCGTAGAGGTAGACGATGTAGACGACAGGGATCGCGAAGGCCGCGATCAGCACGGCGATCGGCAGGGCGCCGAACAGCGAGGCCACCAGGGCAGCCGCCAGGGTGATGGTCAGGGCGGCGCGGTAGGTCTGCGGATGGCGGCCCGCCTCACGCGGCATGATCGACGAGACCAGGGCGAAGGACGCCACCGGCTCGTCGGGCTGCAGGGCGAACCTGCGCTTGCCCCGTTGGCCCTCCGGCACCAGGTCCAGTCCGCACCGGTGGCAGAAGTGGGCAACATCGGGGACGGGTGAATGGCAGCGTGAACAATCCATGAAGGAAGCCCCCTCTTGCTCGACAGATGGCGACAGCATAGGGGCAGGAAGTGCAATTGACGGGACCTGTAATCTGCCGAAATGGACGGACCAATTAGGTAATCCGTAACAGTGCCCATAACTCCTTGACACGCGCCGCGAGGTCGTCGCGGGAGCCGCTGTTGTCAATGACGAAATCAGCCGCCGCCAACCGGGCCGCGCGGTCGGCCTGTGCGTTGATCCTCGCCCTGGCCTGGTCGGGGGTCAGCCCGTCGCGCGACTGGATCCTCTCGAGCTGGATCCCCGGGTCGGCATCGACCACGACGACGACGTCGAAGGCGGCCTGCTGACCGGTCTCCACCAGCAGGGGAATGACGTGCACCACGACGGCGTCCGGCGGGGCCAGTTGCTCCTGCTCTGCCGCCAGCCGCCGCACCTGTGGGTGGACTATCGCGTTCAGGCGAGCGCGTGCGGCGGCGTCCGCGAACACGATCTCGCCCAACGCGGGACGGTTGAGTTCACCGCTCGGGGTGAGGACGCCCTCACCGAACTCCGCCACGACGGCGGCAAGCCCCGGGGTGCCGGGCGCCACCGCCGCCCTCGCCAGCAGGTCGGCGTCGATGACCACCGCGCCGTGACCGGCCAGCAGGTCGGCGACCGCCGACTTGCCCGAGCCGATCCCGCCGGTCAGCCCGACCCGCAGCCTGCTCACAGCGAGCGGAACCCCTCCACGAGCTGGTCGACCATGCGCTGCGCAGCCTCGGCCGTCCCGGGGACGGCGGCGTCGCTGACCTGCACCGCGACGACCAGGCCGCGCTCCCGGTCGGTATCGACAAGGTAGGTGACCTGCTCCCGGGCGGCAGCGGCGTCCGCGGTCCCCGTCGACGTCAGGCTGAGCTGCTCGTACGGGTCGTCACCGGCCCGCTCCACCACCGCGTCACCGTCGGGCACGAACTCCGACTGGAACCGCGCCCTGGTGTACTCGGCTTCCAGACGCAACTGCGCCTCCCCGGTGCGCACGGGAGGCTCGGGCACCCGTGCGACAAGTTCGGAGCCCTCGCCGAGGTTCTGCAGGTGGACGAGCTCCCCTTCGCGCAACACCTCCCAGGAGGTGGGGACGTCGAGCCCCAGGTCGCCCTCGATGGTCTGCAGCACGACGAACACCGTCTCGTCGATCGGCGCCTCGTCGACCGGAACCGGTCCCTCGGACCACTCGGACTCGGGGTAGACAGGCCCTGTGCTCCCCGCCCTGAAGATGGAGGCTCCGACCAGCCCGGCCAGGCCGACGCCCACCACCCCGAAGATCAGCCCACGACGGTCGACGCCGGCCGGTCTGCCGAAGGTCTCGGGACCTGCCCGCCTGACGGTGGGCGGCTGCTCGAGGGCGCTCCGCGGCACCTGCTCCTCGGCCGGCGGGGGCTCCGGCTGGGCGTAGGGGTAGACCTCGAAGTCATCCTGCCTGGTCGGATCGTTCACCCTCGTCCTCTGTTCGTGCTCAGCGACAGCCTGCCACAGCCCCGGGAACGCGGACGCGCCCCCCGCCTGGTGGCGAGGGGCGCGTCCGGATGGCGGGAGGTCAGCTGGCGGCGCCGCCGGTCAGCTTCTCGCGCAGGGCCTGCAGCGCCTCGTCGGAGGCGAGCGAGCCCTCGGTCACGTCGTCCTCCGAGCCGGCGGAGTACGCCGTCGGGGTGGAAGCCGCCACAGCAGCCTTGACGTTGTCGGCCTCGGCCTCCTCGACCTGACGCTTGTGGGCCTCCCAGCGGGCCTGGGCCTCGGCGTACTGCTGCTCCCACGCACGCTGCTGCGCCTCGTAGCCGGGCTTCCACTCCTGGGTCTCCGGGTCGAAGCCCTCGGGGTAGATGTAGTTGCCCTGGTCGTCGTAGGACGCCGACATGCCGTACAGCGCGGGGTCGAAGTCGTCCGCCGCGATGTCGACACCCTCGTTGGCCTGCTTGAGGCTCAGCGAGATCCGGCGACGCTCGAGGTCGATGTCGATGATCTTGACCATGACGTCGTCGTTGACCGCGACGACCTGCTCCGGGATCTCGACGTGGCGCACGGCCAGCTCGGAGACGTGGACCAGGCCCTCGATGCCCTCCTCGACACGGACGAACGCACCGAACGGCACCAGCTTGGTGACCTTGCCCGGCACGATCTGGCCGATCTGGTGGGT
>JAEYUH010000100.1 GCA_023432725.1 Actinomycetes bacterium
TCGCCGGTGCTGCCGAACCAGTGGGCGACCCGGGTGTCGAACTCGGCCGCCTCGCCGACCCCGAGGACGATGTCCCGCGCGCCGATGACCAGCCGCAGCCGCCCCGACAGCACGTAGAGCCACTCGAACCCGTCGTGGGAGCGTGGGTTCGGCGTCGTCTGGTCGGCGGGCACGATGATCTTCCACGCCTGCACGCCGCCGGGACGGGTGAGCGGCAGCACCGTCCTGCCCTTCACCTTGCGCGGTCGCAGTCGGATCCGAGGGTCGCCCAGTTCGGGGGCCCCGACCAGGTCGTCCAGCGGCACGCGGTAGAGCTGGGCCAGCGGCAGCAGCAGCTCGAGGGTCGCCTTCCGCTGGCCGTTCTCGAGCCGCGACAGGGTGCTCTTCGACATCCCTGCCCTGGCCGCCACGTCGGTGAGCGTGAGCCCGCGGGCGGTCCGCACCTGCCGCAGTCGCTGCCCTACCTGCGCGAGGACGGCCGCGACGTCGGCGCCGCTCGCCTCCCGCCCGGCACTCGATGTGTGGGCCACACACTGAATTGAAGCGCCGGGTTCCCGGGATTGGCAACACCGGTTGGCGACGGGACACCGCCCGGCGACGCTGGGGACATGACCACTTATGACGTCCTCATCGTCGGCGGGGGAGCCGCCGGACTGTCCGCCGGCCTCGTGCTGGCCCGCGCCCGACGGTCGGTGCTGATCGTGGACGCCGGCCGTCCCCGCAACGCCCCGGCCGCCCACATGCACGGCTTCCTCGGCTCCGAGGGGCTCCCGCCGTCCGAACTGCTGGCCGCCGGGCGGCGCGAGGTGCTGGGCTACGGCGCAGAGCTGCGCAGCGGCACCGTCAGCGGCATCAGCCTGCTCGGTGACCCCGACCGTCCGGCAGGGTTCGAGGCCGTGCTCGACCACGGCGAGCCGGTGCGGGCCCGGCGGGTGCTGGTCACGACCGGCCTGAGCGATGAGCTGCCCGAGGTTCCGGGCCTGGCCGAACGGTGGGGCCGTGACGTGCTGCACTGCCCGTACTGCCACGGCTACGAGGTTCGCGACCAGCCGGTAGGGGTGGTCGGCGGCACCGACGAGGCCGTCGCCCACGCCCAGCTGGTCCGGCAGTGGACCGCCGCCGTCACCTACTTCACGCACGGCAGCGCCCCCACCGCCGAGCAGCGCGAGCGGCTCGAGGCGCGAGGCATCCGGGTGGTCGACGGCACGGTCGCCGGGCTCGTCATCGAGGACGACCTGCTGCGCGGGGTGCGGCTCGAAGCCGGGGAGATCATCCCGGTCAGCGCCGTCTTCGTCCGGCCACGGTTCGTGCCCCACTCCGTCCTGCTCACCCAGCTCGGCTGTGCCGCCGATGCCGCGGGCTGGCCGGTGGTCGACGCGACCGGCCGCACCAGCCAGCCGGGGGTCTGGGCGGCCGGGAACGCGGCCAACCCCAGGGCCCAGGTGATCACCGCCGCAGGGGAGGGTTCCGCCGCAGCGATCGCCATCAACAACCACCTCGTCGAGGAGGAGGTCGCGACCGCCGTCCAGCGGCGGTAGCGGTACTCATGCACCTATGGCCGCGGGCACCCGGCCGCTACGGTGAGGCAATGCCGCTGGGGGCGAAACTGCGTGTGCCGCTGCCACGCCGCGCGCTGCTGGAGCGCACCCGGCTGGCGAACCCGTTCCGGCCAGGGGACCACCTTCCCCGCCTCGTCCTGCTCGCGGCCCCGCCCGGCTTCGGCAAGACCACCCTGCTCACCCGGTGGCTCGGCGAGCTGGCCGCGCTCGGGCCGGACGCTCCGCAGGTCGCCTGGGTCAGCCTCGACGAGTCGGACGCCGACGAGGCGCAGTTCCTCACCGCCCTCGTCGAGGCGCTGGCAGGCTCCGGGACCGACGTCGCCGAGACCCGGGCGCTGTTGGCCACCGGACGTCCGGCACTCGCCGCGCAGGTGCTGGCGAGCCTCATCAACGAGCTGGAGGTCGCAGGCCCCGTGGTGATCGCCCTCGACGACGTCCACCGCGCCGCCGGCCCTGCCGTCCACGCCGCGCTCGGCTTCCTGGTCGACAACCTGCCCGTCCAAGCCGCCGTGGCGATGACCACCCGGGCCGACCCGCCGCTGCCGCTGGCCCGGCTGCGGGCCGCCGGCGAACTGGTCGAGGTCCGCGCCGCCGACCTGCGGTTCACCACCACCGAGGCCGAAGCCTTCTTCCGGACGGTGATGGGCCTCGACCTCGACCCGGCGCAGGTCGAGGCGCTGGACGCCCGCACCGAGGGCTGGGTGGCCGGCCTGCAGCTCGCCGCGCTGTCGGTGAGGTCGCGGCCCTCGGGGGTCGACGAGTTCATCAGCGCGTTCAGCGGCAGCCACCGGTTCGTCCTCGACTATCTCGTGGAGGAGGTCCTCGACGCCCAGCCGGACCACCTGCGCGCCTTCCTGCTTGAGACGTCGATCCTCGACCGGCTGACCGGCCCGCTGTGCGATGCGGTGACCGGACGCTCCGACGGGCAGCGTCAGCTGGAGCGGCTGGAGGCCGCCAACCTGTTCGTCACCGCGCTGGACGAGGAACGCCTCGGCTTCCGCTACCACCAGCTGTTCGCCGAGGCGCTGCGGGCCCGGCTGGCAGCCGAACACCCCGGACGGGTCGCCGGGCTCCACCTGGCGGCCAGCCGCGCCCACGCCGCGCTGGGACAGCTGGAGGAAGCCCTCCACCACGCGCTCCGCTCCGGCGACACCGGGTGGGCCGCCGATCTGGTCGAACTGGCACTGCCCGGCACCCGGCAGCGGCGCGGGGACCGGTCGCTGGCGGGCTGGGTCAACGAGTTGCCCGACGCCGTCGTCGCCGGTCGCCCGATCCTTGCCATCACCCGGGCCTGGGCGCGGCTCACCGCTGGTGATCTTGCCGCGGCCGCCGACTGGCTCGACCTCGCCGAGGCCGCCCCCGGCGGTGCCGTCCGAGGCGACGTCGCGATCGTCCCCGACGACCTGGCGAGGGCGCGGGACGCCGAGCTGCGCGCCGTGCCGGCGAGCATCGCGATCTACCGGGCGGCGCTCGCCCAGGCCACCGGCGACGTCGCCGGCACCCTCCGCCAGGCCACGACCGCCCGGGACGCCGCCCCCGACGACCCGTTCGTGCAGGGTGCCGCGGCGGGCTTCCTCGGCCTCGCCGCGTGGGCGGCGGGCGATCTGCGCACGGCGATCGACACGTTCAGCGACGCGGTGCGGCAGCTCGCGGCGGCGGGGAATGCCACCGACGAACTCGGCGGCACCGTCGTGCTGGCCGACCTGGCGCTCGCCGACGGTCGCCCGGACGAGGCTCGACGGTTCTACGAGCGTGCCCTCGACGCTGCCGCGCGGTCCCCGCTGACGGCCCTGACCGTCGTCGGCGACCTGCACGTCGGGCTGGCCGGCGTCCTGATCGAGCAGGACGAGCTGGAGCTGGCCGCGCAGCACCTGGCGGAGGCCCGCGGGCTGGGCGAGGCGGCCGGCCTGCAGGAGAACCGGTTCCGGTGGCACGTCGCCAGCGCCGCGCTGTTGCGAGCGGGCGGTTCCCATGACGCCGCCCTCGCCGAGCTCGACGCCGCGCAGAAGCTGCACCTGCCCGGGTTCTTCCCCGAGGTGCGTCCGCTCGCCGCGGTGCAGGCGCGGGTGTTGATTGCCGCCGGACGCCTCGGCGAGGCCCGACGCTGGGCGACGGCCGGCGGGGTGGCCGGGGCCGACCCGACCCGCTACCTGGACGAGTACTCCCTGCTCACCCTCGCGCGGCTCGTGATCGCCGAGTACCGGGCCGGCCTGACCACCCGGGCCGCCCTCGACGAGGTGGTCGGGCTGGTCGAGCGCGTCCTCGACGCGGCCCGTGATGCCGACCGGCGCGGCAGCCTGGTCGAGGCGCACCTCGTCCAGGCCCTCGCCCGGCAGGCCGCGGGCCAACCCGCCGCCGCCCACCAGGCGCTGGCATCCGCGCTGGCGGGCAGCGTCCCGTCCGGCCAGGTTCGACTGTTCCTCGACGAGGGCGCACCGGTGGTG